>JBEANX010000546.1:0-21955 GCA_041165245.1 Pseudomonadota bacterium | reverse complement strand
TCACCCACGCGCACGTCGATGCGGCTGAGGTGGGCATAGACCGTCATGCGGTTGGCTGAGTGCTGAACCTGCACCACATTGCCATAGCCATTCTGGCGGCCCGCAAAAGCCACCACGCCATCACCGACGGTGCGCACGGCTGTGCCAGTGGGCGCGCCGTAATCCACCCCCAAGTGCGCCTTCCAGCGCTGCAAGATGGGGTGAAAGCGCATGGCAAAGCCAGAGGTCACCCGCGAGAAAGCCAGGGGCGAGGCCAGGAAGCTCTTGTTCTTGCTGCGCCCGCTCAGGTCGTAGTAAGTGCCTTTGTGGCCCGCTTCCTGGAACCACACCGCGTCGTGCACTTCGCCCTTGTTGATGAAGCGTGCCGCCAGCAGCCGGCCTGCGGAGCCGCCCCACAAAATGGGTTCGCCATCGGCCGTGTGGGCCTCGTAGACCACGCTGAAGGCGTCGCCCTTGCGCAATTCACGGCGGAAATCGATGTCGCTGCCGAAGATCTCGGCCATCTGGTTGGTGATGGCGTCAGGCACACGGGCGTCGTCTGCCGCCTGGAACAAGGAGGAAGAAATGGTGCCCGAGGCCACCTGGGGCTGCACTTGCAGCGGGGCTTGTTCGGCGCGGGCCTGGAAGCTGCCGTCAGGCTGGCGCTGGATGCTCAGGCGTGTGAAGTGCGTGTCGAGCTGCTCAGCGTGCTCGGAGGGGCCGCGCACCACGAGTTCGACCAGTCGGCCGTTTTCGACGATGGCCTTGAGCATCTTGCCGGTGTGGCCTGTCAGCACGCGGGCAGCGACCTCGTCCTTGCGCAGGAAGTGCGCGGCTTTGGCGTCGTCCACGCCCAGGCGGCGCAGCATCGAATCCACCGTGTCAGAAGCTTTGGTCACGCCGCTGCGGTAGAGCGTCAATGGCGCCAAATCCAGAGCTTGGCCTTGCTCCGCCACTTGGGGCAGCGCCAGCTCTTCATTGATCACGGTCACAGAAGGGGCTGGGCCCGCGTCGATCGCGGTGAGCGGTGCCACGCCAAAAGCGGTGAAGGCAGAGCCAGCCAGCAGCGTGAGCACGGCAGCCGCCATGCGGCGGGGGTGGCGGTGGACCACGCCCTGCACGGCCTGTGCCGTGGCTTGGAGTTTTTGCATCAAATCCTGGGGGGAGGGGCTGAGGCCACCAGGGGCAGGGCCCTGAGCCGATGGATCGCTGTGAAGATCGCGGTGCAGATTGTCTGAAGCCAAACGCTGTCCCCTAGAATCGCCGCCTGCCTCTTGTCTGGGCGCTGGGCCACAAGACAGGGGCATGACACCCATGAAAGTGTCGCAGTATAGCCCCCTGGTAACCCCTGCCCGGTTGGCCCACATTCTTTACAAGGCGCCCGCTTCCAGGCGGTCCGCACCCTGCCCGCAGCACCCCTCAGCGAACCTTCAGCCATGTCGACCTCAGATCAAGCGCCCCAAGCCGCCGCCCCTTCCGCCCCAGAGGCTCACCCCATCACCGACCGCGTCCGCGAAGCCCTGGCCGTCACCCGCCGTGGTGTGGAAGAGCTGCTTCCTGAGGCCGAGTGGCTCAAAAAGCTCGCCCGCTCCGAAGCCACCGGCGTGCCCCTGCGCATCAAGCTCGGCCTGGACCCCACCGCCCCTGACATCCACCTGGGCCACACCGTGGTGCTCAACAAGCTGCGCCAGCTGCAAGACCTGGGGCACACCGTCATCTTCCTGATCGGGGATTTCACCTCGCTGATCGGTGACCCCTCCGGCCGCAACACCACCCGCCCGCCGCTCACGGCCGAGCAGGTCAAGCTCAACGCTGAGACTTACTATAAGCAGGCCAGCCTGGTGCTGGACCCTGCCCGCACCGAGATTCGCTACAACAGCGAGTGGTGTGACGCCCTGGGCTCGCGCGGCATGATCCAGCTGGCCAGCCGCTACACCGTGGCCCGCATGATGGAGCGCAACGATTTTCACGACCGTTTCCACGCCGGCAATTCCATCAGCGTGCACGAGTTCCTCTATCCACTCATGCAGGGATACGACTCGGTCGCCCTCAAGAGTGACCTGGAACTGGGCGGCACCGACCAGAAGTTCAACCTGCTCATGGGCCGCCACCTGCAGGCTGAATACGGCCAGGAGCCCCAGTGCATCTTGACCATGCCCCTGTTGGAAGGCCTGGACGGCGTCGAGAAGATGTCCAAGTCCAAGAACAACTACATCGGCATCAGCGAAGCGCCCAACGAGATGTTCGGCAAGCTCATGAGCATCAGCGACGTGCTGATGTGGAAGTACTTCACCCTGCTGAGCTTCAAGCCCCTGGCTGAGATCGAAGCCCTCAAGGCCGAATGCGAAGCCGGCCGCAACCCGCGTGACGCCAAAGTCATGCTGGCTCAAGAGATTGTCACGCGCTTCCACTCAGCCCAGGCGGCGGAGGCTGCGCTGCAGGATTTCGTGAACCGATCCAAGGGAGGCGTGCCCGATGACATCCCCGAAGTCACCCTGAGCGCCCCGCCTGAGGGCTTGGGGATTGGCACCTTGCTCAAGCAGGCGGGCTTGGTGCCCTCCACCAGCGAAGCGGCCCGCATGGTCGAGCAAGGCGGCGTCAAGGTTGACGGCGTGGCTGTGGCAGACAAGACCCTGAAGTTGGGTGCCGGCAGCCACGTGGTGCAGGTGGGCAAGCGCAAGTTTGCGAAGGTCACGTTGACCCTCGCCTGATTTCATATCGAGGAATGGGGCAAAAGTTCCCTGTTTTGAAAGTGTTTCTCGGTTGCCAAACGAGGGCCTGCGGTAACGAGCCGTTAATGCTCCGTGATTACCCTCACCCATGAATGGGGGGTTCGGCGGCCTCCCTGGTGTTTTCCTGAGGCTTTTTCACAGTGCATCCGGGTGGGCGCGGTTGTTGTGCAACGGGCAAGCCCGGTATGCTTTGTACGTACAGATGCAGAGTCTGTGCCACGTGGAGGGAAGACGCGGATGCCCACCCACAAGGCAGAAACAATGTCCAAAAGGGCCGCTTGAAAGTGGAGATAGACATGAAATTTGCAATGAAGAGCCTGGTGGTTGCATCCATCCTGGCCGCTACTGGTGCAGCCAACGCTGCTGCTGTGACCGGCAACCTCGGTCAAGCCATCACTGTGGCTGACCCTGCTGGCAGCGGCCGCAAGGCTGAGCTGACCCTGCTGTCCGGTTCTGGCGCTCTGTCGTTCAGCAACGGCGGCTGGAAAGTTGGCGATGACGTCGGCAACATCGGTGGCCTGATCGGCGCACTGAACGTGGGCAACGTCAAGATCTCCGGCGTCGGTGGCGTGACCGTGGCCGAGAAGTCTTTCACCGACGACCTCGGCGACACCTATCGCTACGAATCCATCGCCACTGCTCCCGTGATCTCGGTCACGGCTGACAACGTCACCGGCCAAGTGCTGGCCGTGGGCAGCCAAGGTGGCGCCGTTCAAACTGGCACCTCCATCAAGGGCACCCTGACGGGTGGTACTGCTTCGGTGACCAACCTGCGTTTCGACCTGGCTGGCAAGGCTGTGGTCGCTGACCTGGTCGGCACGAAGGCTGCTGTTGGCACCACTGCCGCTGTGAACTTCAACCTGCCCAGCACCACCCTGTGGACCATCGGCACGATCAGCGGCCCTACCGTGATCCCTCCTTCGGCTCTGCTGGCTGCCAACCCTGTGACCGCCATGGCCGCAGCTGGTTTCACCAACATCCTGAAGAAGACCGACGCTCGTGGCGTGTACTACGAAGCTGAAGCCGCCAACGTGATTTCGGGCTTGACCATCACCACCGCTGGCTTCAACTTCTTCTCGGGCGCTCTGGGCCTGGGCAGCGTGGGCATTGGCGCTCTGAAGAACGTGACCGACTACGGTACCGTCAACTCGGCGCTGAAGTTCTCGGTGCGTGAAGTCACCGGCACGGTCACTCCTCTGGTCCCTGAACCCTCCACCTACGCCCTGATGGGTCTGGGTCTGGTGGGCATGGCTCTGGCCGCTCGTCGTCGCGCCAAGTAATTTGCGCTGCTGATCAGGGCCAGGCGCTGTTTGCCTGGCCTTGTGTCTGAGCCGCTCTCGTGCGAATAGCATCCGAGCGGCTTTTTCATTGTTGGGATATTGGAGACAACATGAATCGTTCTGTTTGGGCGCGCTCGGGGATGGCTGCTGCCGCGACTTTGATGCTGGCCATGGGCCAGGTGGGTGTGGCGCATGCTGAAGAAGACAGCCTTTCCTTGAAGATCGCCAATGCATTGCGCGGTGATCGGCTGTTCATGCGCGCTGGGGCGATTTTTGTGAAGGTCAAGACCAAGTCGGGTGACACCTATGACGTCACCGGCCCGGTGATGACCAAGGCGGAGTTTGAGCAGATGACAGCGCCGGGCGCGACGGTTGTTCGCGACGCTCTGGTGGCAAGAGGCGTGGCCACTAATTTGGCGACCTCCATCAACAGCAATTTGGCGGTCAATGCCAACGGCTTGAGGCTCTTGGTTCAGACCATGGACGAACAGGGTTTGACAGCCTTGGGTACGCCTCCAGGCATCCAAGCTGTGGCCAAAGAAAGCATGGGCACGGCAGGTTTCAGCATCGGCGCCTACCTGGGCGACGAGCACACCTGGGCGGTTGAGGCCTATGTGTTGGCTGCCCCTTTGAGCACCAGCGTGACAGCCAAAGGTCGGTCCACGGTGCGGGTCGATGATGAAAAAGTGGAGTACCAACAGCCCTTTGGTTTGCAGGGCCAAAAGATCATCACGACCAAGCTTTTGCCGCCAGTGCTGATGTTCGGCCGGTATTGGGGCGACAAGACAGCCAAGTTCAGGCCTTACACGGGCATTTTGGCCACTTATTCTATTTTTTATGACACCAAGGCCACGGAAGCCTTGAACAGCTATGTGGGCGGCAGCAACCCAGGGGACACCACCGTGTCCTTGAAGAACGCCTTTGGCGCGGGGCCGATGCTGGGCTTCAAGTACCAAGTGGCGGACGGCTGGCATGTGAATTTCAACTTGGGCAGCGTCAAGCTCAAAACCCAAGGCACGCTGGTGACGCGCAACACCTACTTCACACGCAACTCAGGCGCCATTGAAGACTTCGGGCGCCCTGACTTTACCCGCGATGCCAATGGCAACCCGGTTGGCCCAGACGCTGACCCCAAAGCCACGGTCTCCGACACCATCAGAACGGGTGAGTCGTTGTTTGTGGGTAACCAGAGGAATGCGAACATCAAGGCCATTTATGACCAGTTTGGTGGTGTGGCAGGTGTTTCTTCCTTGGCCGTGGGTTACCTGCGTGGCCAGAAGGACTTGGGCACTTTTGTGCGCAAAGCCGACACCACGTTGACCACCACCATGTTCATGCTCAACGTCGGGCACGACTTCTGAGCCAGACTCATTGCTTCTTCCCAGCCGACCCTTCGTGGTCGGCTTTTTTTTGCGCGCACAGATGCCTGTTCGGAGGCCTTTTCGTAGGCATTTCAGCGTTTGCCCTAGCGTCACCCCCCTGCTTGGGCGGTGGTGATACACCTTAATTACGCCCAACTTCAGGGCAAACCTGATGTTTGGACACCCCCGCCATCAGCCGGCGTCGGCACAATGAAGTTGTCGGTTGCAAAAACTTTGCTTTTAACTGGAGTTACACATGGCCTCTTACAAAATCGCTCTCGCATCTGCCCTGGTGGCTGGTTTCGCTTTCACCAGCTCGGCTTCTGCACTGACGCTGAACACCACTGGCCTGAAGGCCAACTCGGTGCTGACTTTCACCGTGGCCGCCAGCGGCTCGTCGGCTGCTGCCGGCATCACCTTCCGCCCTCTGGGCAACATGACCCGCTTGGCCGACGTCAGCGTGGTGGATCCTGAAACCGGTCTGAACGAAGTGGTTGAGTCTTTCAATCAGCCCGTGACCGAAGCCGTTGTCAAGGTTGGCCTCGACCTGAAGATCACCCCTCTGGCTGGCTCTGCCGTCCGTTCGGGCCTGCAGATCATCCGTGGTCAAAAGACAGCCACTCTGGCCAACTTCAAGGTCAGCTTCGAAACCAAGAAGGTGTTCGCCGACATCATCTTGGCTGGCGAAACCAAGAAGCAAATCGCCATCTATGACTTCAAGGACAACGGCGACCTGAAGATCTCCCTCAAGGGCCTGGTGCTGAACCAGAGCCAGTCGGTCAGCAACCTGATCTTCACGACTGAAACCCAAGACATCTTGGCCAGCGCACTGACGCTGTCTGCCCCCCTGAAGGCGACTTTGGCCACGACCGACTGGGGCACCATCGCTGTGACCGTGACTTCGTTCAAGCGCTCGCCTGCTGTGTCGAACAAGCCCCTGACGGCTGCTGACGTTCCTGCTCCTTGATTGACACGATGGGCCTCTGGCCTGTCCTTGTCATCTGATGCTCACGCTGCGTGAGCAAACTCAACCCCCGCTGCCTTCTGGTGCCGGGGGTTTTGTGTTTTCAGCCAGCTTGCCCACCCACCACAAAAGAAGGCCGCTGGTGACCAAGGCCAGCCAGCCACAATGACCATAGTTCAGCACTTGCCCGGTGGGTGAGCGTGAAATGAGAGCGCCGCCCAGCCAGGCGGCAGCACCCATGCTCGCTGACATGATGGCGTTGTTCACGCTCATGAAGCCGCCACGCAGGTGGTTGGGCGGCGTGGCTGTGAGCAGGGCCATGCCAGGCACCATGCGGCCTGAGACCAGCACGAAAAACGCTGTGGTGATGACCACCAGCAAGGGCAGGTTGCCTTGCGCCAACTCAGGTGTGAGGTGGGTGAGCGCCATCATGGGGATGACGGACAGCAGCACCAGCAGGCGGTAAGTTTTGACCTTGCCCCAGGTGTCCGCCAGGCGGCCCCACAGGCGCGAGGTGAAGAAGGTGGCCACGCCCCCGAAGAGGTAGATGAAGGGCACCTGCTCGGCTGTGAGCCCCAGGTTGGTGGTGGTGAAGATGGTGATGTAGGGGATGATGGAGAAGCTACCGATCATCATCACACCCGACAGGCCAAAGGCCAGCCAGTGCTTGGGCACGGTGATCACGTCTCGCAAGGCGTGCCAAGCGCTTTTGCCTTGGCCGGTCTGTGCCACGTGGCCGTCGAGGCGCGGTACAAAGGACATCGCACCCAGCAAAATGCCCAGCGAAGCCACCGCGATGGCAATGAAAGGCACATGCCAGCCCCAATGGCTGGCAAGCCACAGCGAGGCGGGCACCCCAGCCACGGTGGAGATCGAAAACGCTGACATCACCGTGCCCATGGCCGCGCCACGTCGCTGGTAAGGAATGGCATCACCCACGATGGTCTGCACCAGCGAACCCAGCACGCCCCCAAAGATGCCGGCGAGCACCCGTGCCACCATCAATGCGATGAAGGTGGGGGCCAAGCCGCAGGCCAGGGTCGCCAGGGCAAAGCCTGCGTAGAGGTAGGTGAGGGCTTTGCGGCGCTCGAAGCGATCGACAAACAGCGAGGCGGTCAGGCCCGAAGCCCCTGCAGCCAGCGAATAAGCCGAGACCAGCAGGCCGAATTGCGCATCGCTCAGGTGGAAGAGTGCGGTGAGCTGTGGGCCCAGCGGCATCATGACCATGAAGTCCACGATGTGGGTGAACTGCACAGCAGCCAGACACCAGAGCATGGCGCGCTCCTGGCGGGGCGAAAGATCGACAGCGGGCTGGCTCATGTTGTTCTAGGGTGCAGCAGGGCGGTCGGTCAGTATCGCCGGTGATCAGGGTATGTGCCGGGGTGGGGGCTTGTGAACTGCGCGGACGGCGGTAGGCTCAGTTGGCTTTGTCATGGGCTGTGGGCCCGCGGGTGCCAGGTTGGCGCCACGCACCTCGAAGGGCATTTCGTCCAGCGTCTGATCGCCTTGTTTGAGGGCCAGGCGGTGCTTGCCGGGCCAGGGCTGCCAGTGGTGGCGCGGGCCGGTGGCCACCTGGCGGCCGTCAAGCCACCAGCTCAAGGGAGCCGCGGCTTGGGCAGAAACTTTGCGCATGCCGCCTGTCTGGGGCTGCGCTTCAAAAACCACTTGCTGGACTTTGGCTGGCATGTCGGGGTCCAGCGCAAGGATGCTGCCGGCGCGGGGGCTGGCGATGGCGCGCTCGGGTGGGGTGCTGCCTGCTTGCCACACGGCTTGCTCAGTGCCAACGATGAACCACTCGGTGCGCTCAGGTTCAGGCCGAGTGAGGCCTTCAAAGCGGATGGTTTGGCTGATGACACCCTTGGGTGCCTCCGGCATGCGCGAGATCTGTCCTTCATGAAGGTGGCTGACAAGCTGGGCCCAGATGGGCGCCGCCCCGGTGACGCCACTGACGTTCTGCATGGGTTCGCCACTGGCATTGCCCACCCACACGCCCACGGTGTAGCGGCTGGTGTAGCCCAGGCACCAGTTGTCGCGCATGTCCTTGCTGGTGCCTGTTTTCACGGCGGCAAAGCCGCGGGTGGCCAGGGTGCTGCCCAGGCCGAAGGTGGCGGCGCGGGCGTTGTTGTCGGCCAGGATGCGGGTGATCAGGTGGGTGGCGCTGGCTTGCAGGGCGCGGGTGGCGAGCGCTGGTTTGGATGGATGCGGCGTGGGCGCAGGCAGCAGACGGACTGGGCTGATCAGGCCTTCGCGAGCCAAGGTGCGGTAGGCGTTGGCCAAGTCTCGCAGGGTGACTTCGGCGCTGCCCAGGGCCAAGCCGGGGCCGTAAAAGCTGCCGGGCTCTTTGAGGCTCAGGCCCAGGCTGTTGAGGCGCTGCCCCAGGGCGTCGGCGCCCAGCATGGCGCCCACGCGCACGGCGGGGATGTTCAAGCTGCTTCCTAAGGCCTGGCGCACGCTGACCCAGCCCTTGAACTGCTTGTCGTAGTTCTGCGGCGTGTAAAAGCCGTTGCCTGTGGGCAGTTGCACCGGGGAATCATCGAGCAAGGTGGCAGGGGTGATGAGGCGGCGCTCGAAAGCCAGCTCGTACACAAAGGGCTTGAGGGTGGAGCCCGGTTGGCGGCGGGCCAGCACACCGTCGACCTCCGGCGCCGATGCCAAGCTGCCGCCTGAGCCCACCCAGGCCAACACCTCGCCGGTGGCGTTGTCCAACACGATGGCCGCGCCGTCTTCCACATGGCGCTGGTTGAGTTCGGCCAGTTGCTGGCGCAAGGCTTGGTGGGCCAGGCGCTGCAGGCGGGCGTCCAGCGTGGTTTGGATCTGCGCGGGCCAGGGGCGCTGAGCGCTGCCCCAACCCTGCCTGCGGGCTTCAGCCAAAGCGGCACGGGCTGCGTGTGGTGCGATTTGCTCGCCCATGGGCATGCCGCCTTGGCGGGCCAGCGCAGCGTGGGTGAGCAGGTCGATGGCGCCGCACTGCCCAGGCTGGAAGGGCTGAGCCTGCATGGCCGCCAACACTTGGCACGCGCGCTGGCCGACCAGGCCGGGCGCGGCATTGGGGCCGCGAACCAGGGCCGCGGTGATGGCGGCTTCTTCAGCGTTCAGGCCGCTGGGGTGTTTGCCGAACAAAGTCTGCGACAGAGCGTTGATGCCCACCAACTCGCCCCGGTAGGGAAGCAGGTTGAGGTAGGCCTCGAGGATCTCGCTTTTGCGCCATTGCTTGTCCAAAGCATGGGCGCTGAACGTCTGGCTCACTTTGGTGGCGATGCTGCGTCCGCCTTGCGGGCGGGCCAAAGCGGGGTCGATCAAACCCGCCAGTTGCATGGTGATGGTGGAGGCGCCCCGCGTGCGGCGGTTCCAGGCATTGGCCCACGCGCTGTAGGCCATGGCGCGCCAATCGACGCCGCTGTGCGCCCAAAAGCGCTGGTCTTCCGAGTGGACGAAGGCTTCGCGCAAAGCGGGCGAGACCTCGCTCAGTGCCACCCAGCTCAAGCGGCGAACGCTGTGGTCCACCCGCACCGTCTGGATGGGCGTGCCGTGGCGGTCCAGCAGCGTGAGGTCGCTGGGCACAAAGGCTTGCTGAACCTCGCGGAAGCTGGGCGCGGCCCGGGCCATGCTGCTTGCCAGGGTGGCCCCTGTGGCCAACAACGCCAGCAGGGCACACCTGGCTGGTGTGCGCCAGGTGGCCCGTGCGCCAAGGCTCAAGGCTTGACCTCCACCACGGCGTTGGGCAACTCGCCAAAGGTCTCGGGCGAATACATGGCCTCGATGCGCGAGGGCGGCATCTGGAAGCGCCCCGGGTTGTTGAGGCGCACGGTGTACTCGACCTTGTGCTGGCCCTTGGGCACCCATTGGAAGTAGCCGCGCCAGGCCTCGAAACTGCGCTCCACGTACAGGGGCCACAGCCCAGCGCGCTCGCCACCCGTGGCGATCTCAGAGTCGTTGCCCAGGCCGCTGCCCAGCACGTTGGCGCCACCGGGTATGGGGTCGGTCAAGGCCACCCAGGTCATGTCGCTTTGGGCATCAATGGTCAAGCTCACACGCAAGACGCTGCCGCGTGGCAGAGGGCCTGCGGGCAAGGGCTTGAGCGTGTCGCCATCGACCAGCTTGACCTCGCGCTGCAAGCGATAACCGGCTGAGAGCGGTGCCTTCAAGGGCACGGCCACCAGGGCTTGCACCGTGAGCCAGGGCTTGCCTGTGCCCACTTGTTGAACTTGCAGTGGCGCACCTGCTGGCGCTGCTTTGCCGCCCGCGGCCAGCACGGGCCAAGGCAGGCTGAGCTTGCCACCTTCAGGCTGCGAGCCCCAAGCCAGCTGGCTGGTGCTGCCGCCCAGGCTGGCCTGGGTCTGGCCACTGAGGGGCACACTTTCGAAGCGCTGCGAGAACTTGTCCAGCGCCAGGGAGCCCCAGAGGTTGGCCGTGGTCGTCATCCAGGCGCCTTGCCTTTGTCGGCCCAGGGCGCCCACCACCAGGCGGGGCAGGTCTTCCTTCCAGCTGGGGCGGTCGAGCACGGCCAGCACCAGCTTGGCGGCGTTGGCATCGGCACTGTCCATGAACCACCACCAGAAGTCATCGGCCTCGGTCGAGAACTTCAAGGTGGTGCCCGCATAAGTCAGGCGGCTGCGCAAGACGTTCTCGGCCTCGCTCATGCGTGCTTCGCGCTGGGCGGCAGCAGGCAGGGCTTGCAGCACGCGCAGCCAGTCGATCACCGCGGCCGTGGGCCAGCGTTGGGGCTCGAGGGTGAGGCTGTCCAGCATGCGGGCTTCGGCGCGGCCATGTCGGGCCAGGGCGGCCAGGGCAGCGAGCTTGCGCACCGTCAAGCCCATGCCCGGTGCGATGTTGGAAGGCACCCAGGCTTCACGCTGCAGCTTGCCTTGCACGAACAGGCTCAGGCCGCCCAGCATGGCTTCGCGGGCCTGCTCAGGCAACTCGAAGCCGGCTTCGTGCGTGGCCGACAGCACATAGGCCGTGAGCGTGTCGTAGCCTCGGTGTGCGTCACCATTGGAAGGTGGGAAGTAATGCGCCAGGCCATCGGCATCGAGGTAGCTGGGCAGGGTCTTGCTCACCTCGGCCCACAAGGCGGCGTCCTTCAGGCCCACCGCTTTGGAAGTCTTTTGCTCCAGGCACACAAAGGGGTAGTGCTCAAAGTATCGGCGGATGCCGGGCAGGGCGCTCGTCAAGCGGGGCTGCACGCCAATGAGCACGCCGCCACGGGGACGTATGCCTTGCGCTGTGGCCCAGGTGGTGGCGTCCACGGGCGCTGCCACGGGCACCGAGGCTGTGCCTTCAAGCTGCTGCAAGGTGGCGGCCCACACGCGGATGGGCACTGCTGTTTGTACCTTTTGCTCGACCTTCACGCGGTCTTGCGGGGGCCTGCTGGCACCCACCACAGCCGTGCTGGAGACCACGCTGGCTTGCCATTGCAAGGCCTTGGTCTGCAGGGGCACGTTGATGGGCCAGCGCACTTCCACGGCGCCATCTGCAGGCACCGTCACATCTTGCGGGGCGAGCTTGAGCTCGGCCGCAGGTGGTGGCGGCAGGCCATCGCCCACATCAGGCGTGGCCGTGCCTTGCAGCTCGGCGTGCACCTTCAAGGGCGTGGCCGTGGTGTTGCGCAGGGTGAAGAGCGCTTCGAACTGGTCGCCCTCGCGCACCAGCGGCGGCAGGCCGGGCAGCATCTGCAGGTCTTGCGTCACGCGGATGCTGGCGCTGCCCATGCCGAAGGCTTCTTGCTCACTGGGGTTGGCAGGCCCCTTGGGCACCCCATTGGCGATGGCCACCAGGCGGAAGCTGGTGAGCGAATCGTTCAGGGGCACGTCCAACACGGCCTCGCCTTGGGCATTGAGGGCCACGTCGCCACGCCACAGCAAGAGGGTGTCAAACAGCTCGCGCGTGTTGCTGCCACCCCCACCGCCACCCGCGGCCACGGCCTTGCGGCCGTAGTGTCTGCGGCCCACGATCTCGTTTTGCGCGGTGCCGGTTTCGACCCGCCAGCTGCGCTCTTTGAGCAGGCCGTCGAGCAGTTGCCAGGAGTCGTTGTCGGCCAGCGAGAGCAAGGCTTCATCGACGGCCGCGAAGGCCACTTCGCCTTGCACGGGCTGGCCGTTTTGCGTCACCCGCACGCGAGTGCGTGCCGTGTCGCGGGTGCCGAACTTGTCTTTGACAGGCAGCACCTCGACCTTGAGTTCATGCACGGCACGGCCGATCTTGAGTTGCGCTACGCCCAGCTTGAAGGCAGGGCGGGACAGATCCACCAAGGCCGTGGGTGCCTCGTATTCACGGCCATCCCCTCGGAAGGCCTGCCACCACTTGGCAGGTGTGCGCCAGCCCCAGGTGAAGAAGGAATACCAGGGCACTTCGTTGATGCGGCCACGCACGGCCATCACGCTCACGAAGACATTGGGCGCCCAGCTCTCGGTTTTGGGGATGGGCAGCTCGATGGTGGGGTCGTCTCCCTTGAGCGTCATCACCTGCGTGCTGATCACGCCTTCGCGTTCAACAGAGACCAGCACCGTGGCCTCGCGGAAGGGCATGCGCACTTGCAGGCGGGCGGTCTCACCCGGCTCGTACTGTTTTTTCTCGGGCAGCACGTCCATGCGGTCGTCGTTGTCT
Organism: Pseudomonadota bacterium; assembly: GCA_041165245.1. GTDB lineage: Bacteria > Pseudomonadota > Gammaproteobacteria > Burkholderiales > Burkholderiaceae_C > Aquabacterium. The sequence continues at coordinate 9,036 of JBEANX010000546.1, read as the reverse complement.
TGCGAGAACCAGAGCTCGCCCTGCTTGGTGATCCACACCGAGGTGGCCGCCTGGGTGGCATGGCCTTGCGCGTCTTTGCTTTGCGCGATCAGTTCGACCTGACCGGCCTCGTCGATGGTGGTTTCGCACAGCAGCAGGCCGCGATCGTCCGTTTTGCCACTGCAGACCTTGCCCAGGTCCTTCAGCTCGGTGCGGTTGTCGTACGAGTAAAAGCCACCCACGATGCGCTTGCGCGTGCTGATGTGCTGCGTCAGGCGGGCCTGCACCGTGATGGCCTGGCCCTTGAGGGGCTTGCCGTTGGTGTCCACGGCCAAGGCCTGGAACTTGACCTGGCCCTTGTTGCTGGCCCATGAGCCGGCCTTGATGCCCACCAGCACTTCGCTGGGCCACAGGGGCACCTCGGTGGCGGCGGTTTGCACCTCGCCGTTGGGGTCATTGAAGCTCAATTCGGCGCGCACCGACATGGGCTGTTGGATGGCGGGCAGCTTGGGCAGCACCACCTTGGCGGCGCCTTGGCGATCGGTCACCAGGGCGATGCCATCGGCGATCAGGCGGCCACCCACATTGCGGTGGTCATCGCCTTGGTCCATCTGGCCTTCGCCTTCATCGGGGCTGGGCTCGGCGCTGCTCTCCTGATTGCTGCTGGCTTGGCTGGGTGGGCTGAAGCTGAACTCGTCATAGGCATCAAAGTGCACCCAGCGTTCGCGCAACACGGCGCTCATGCGCGCGCTGGCTTGCGAGAAGGCGCCGCCCGAGAGGTAATCAAGCTGCACCGAGATCGGCAACTCTTTGGGCGAGACCTGCAAGCCCTTGGGCGGGCTCAGGCGCGCTTTGACCATGGGCAGGCGGAACGCTTCCACCCGAAAGCGCCCACTGGTCACGGGCCATTCGCCCCGTGCATCTTTGCGGATCAGGTTGATCTCGTACACGCCCAGCTTAGCCTCAGCGGGGATCTTCCAGGTGGAAAGTGCTGAGCCCAAGGCTGCGCTGCCGCTGCGCCAACTCAAAGGCTGGGTGAATTCGTCGCCGCTGCCTTGGTGGACGATCTTGAGGGTGGTGGGCCATTGCTCGGGCTTGGCCTGGGCCAGGCCTTTGAGCACTTCCTGGCGGATGAAGTGCTTCATGGACACGGTTTCACCGGCGCGGAACAAGGCGCGGTCGGTGACGGTGTGCATGCGCAGCTCGCTGTCATCATCGCCGCCTTGGTTGCTGGCCGTGGGCTGGTTGAAGCGCCAGGTCTCGATGCCCTTTTGCCAGGTCGACCAGGCAAAGGCGATGTCGCGCTGGCCCTTGAAGGGGCCTTGCTCCAGCACCTTGCGGGCCGACACAAACAAGCCTGATTCGCCCAGGCAGTGCGAGTCGGCATTCGTGCTGAGCGGTTGGTTGATGCGGGCGATGCCTTGCGCATTGGTCTTGCCTTGCCAGAGCGGCTTGCCGTGGCATTCGCTGATCTGTATCTCAGCGCCTTCAACGGGCAGGGCCTTGTCGAGCGTGGTCACCCACACGGCGCTGCTGTCGCGGCCATGCTTGATGTGCACGCCCAGGTTGGTGGCCAACACGCCGGTGCGCACGTACATGGGCGCCGCTTTGGCCAGCAGGGATTCGCCCAGACGGGGCGATTCGATCTCGACCACGTGGTAGCCCGGGCCGGGCAGGGGCAGGCCCACCACTTCGAAGGGACGATTGTCTTTCTCGTCAGACGGCGGCAGTTGCAGGGCTTTGGCAGCCTTCTCGGTTTTCAGCAGCGAGAGCTCACGCGCCCCGACGTTGCGCATGACCTTCTCGCGCTTGGTGCTGCCATCTTCTTGGGGCACCTCGGCCCATTCGTACCACTGTGATTCAGGCAGCTTCAGCTCTTGCGGGGTGAAGTAGCTCTCGTGGTACTTCTGCACCTGGGCCATCCAGCGCATGATCTCTGGGTCGGTGCTCAGGGTGCGGGTCTGGCCCTTCATGCCCTGGGGCTTGCTGCCTTTGGGCGCAGCGGGGTTCAGGCCAAGGACCTTGAGTTGCGCCTCCACATTGCGCACCGTGAGCGGCAGCATCGGGGGCTGGCCGGGCTCGGCATTGAGTTCGATCACACCAAAGGGCGCGGTGGCAAATTTGGCCAGTGGCGGTTTGCCGCCGGTGCGCACGCCCAGCGGAAACATGTTGGCATTGGCCAGGGTGCGCCCGGTGATGTCCTTGAGCTTGCCAGGCAATGTCACTTTCAAGGCCATGCTCTCGGGCAGCGGCGGGTTGAAGCTCAAGACGCTGATTTCTTCGCTCTTGTCGTCTTTGTCGAAAAACGGAGCGAGGTCAGAGCCTTTGTCGGGTTCGATGCGCACTTTGGCGGCCAGGTCGCGCGGCACGGGCGACGAAAAAATCACCGTCATGGGTCGCAGCGGCAGGCAAGGCCCCTTGGCCCGCTCACGCTCGCAGCTGAACTCGGCCGTGAAGGCCGGACGCACTTCAAAGTCGAGGTGCTGAGGCTGGCGGGTCACCGCCTCGGGCAGGCTCAGCGCGGCGATGCCCGCGCCCCAGCTCAAGCGCACTTTGGCAGCACTGGGCAGGGGCCGTTGGCAGCGAACCAGCAGCCAGTCATTGGCGCTGTCTTTCAGGTTCTGGGATTTGGCGACGGCCTGGCGGTCCTTGCCGGTGATGATCTCCACCGGCATGGCCTCGCCCAAGCCTTGCACCGAGCAACGCAGGTGCTTTTGCACCGATGCCAACTGGGCCGGGCCACTGAGCTGCAGCACCCAGTGTTGTTCTTCTTCGACCTGCTCGCCCTCACGGGGCCAGCTCGAGGTGATGGTGGGCCCGCCGGTCTGGAAAGCAAAGGCTTTGGGTGCCACCCATTTGCCGGCCGCGGCCACAGTGGGTTGCCAGCTCTTGCGTGGTTGCACCTGGCACTTCACGCCGGGGCCGAGGTCACGGTCGAAGTCATGGCCCCAGGTGCGCTCGTTCAGCCACCGGCCTTGGCCTTTGGGCGCAGCGCCTTGGCAGTCGACCGTGTAAGGCGCTTCCTGGCGTGGGTCGCCCAGGGGGATCACGGCCTGGTCAAAGCGCACCACGATTTGGCGGGCCTGGCCCACCTCGCCCACCGGGCTGTTCATGACGACGCTGGCGGCCTGAGAGGCAAGCGGTGTCAGCGTGACGATCAGGCCCAGGCAAACGCCCAGGGCATGTCCGGTGATCAAGGTGTGGATGCGTGTACGCAAAGGGGCCTCCTGCACTGTTGTGGTCCGTGGTGCTTCAAGGCACCTTGCGGCAGTGTAGGGGTGTCAGGGCATGCCAGCGGGGCAGCCCCCCCAGAGGGTGTGAGCAGGTGTGCCCAGCGAGGGATCAGGTGTCGCGGTGGCGCCGCGTGAGTGGCTGTCTTGCAGGCTCAGGCATGTTCTGCGTGTGGGGCGCTGCGCCTTTCGCCAGCCATGCCATCGAGCCCGACCAGGCCAGCGGCCATGTAGTCGATCATCCAGTCGATCATCTCGAAGGGGCTCTCGCGGAACATCTCGCTCAGGCCCAGCACGGTCTGGCGGCCCAGCAGGCTGGCGTCCGACATGCTGTGCAGCAAATTGGCCGTGGTCACCACCGTGAGGAAGAACAAGCGCTCTTTGGTTTTGCCGGGGATCAGTTGCGAGAGGTGCTCGCACACCCGGGTCATGTGCGCCATGCTGCAACCCACGAGTTGGTCTTGCCCCATGTTCTGAGGCTGCCAGGTCAGGCGGGACATGAAGCGGATGCCTCGCCTGCCTTGGTCTGACGACGAATACAGCAGCACCATGGGCGTGACCCACAGGCGCATTACCTCACGCACATCAAGCGTGCCTTGGCGCTGGGCTTCGTCCATGGACTCGACCGCTTGTTGCTGCAGGGGCAGCAACTGCTTTTGCACATGCTGCAAGACAGCCGCCACCAGCCCTTCCTTGCTTTGGAAGTGATAGTGCACGGCCGAGGGGTTGGCCTGGCCAGCTGCGCTGACGATCTGGCGCAGTGAGACGCCATCGACGCCGTGTTTGGCGAAGAGGGTCAGGGCAGCCTGCACGATGGCGTCTCGGGTGTCCGAGTCAGCCACAGGCTTGGGGTTCTTCGTGCGCGAGGTCATCGCGGACGACACATTGTTGGACATATGTCGCCATTCTGGCTTGTTCGATGTGCCGTTTGGTGTACCCCTCAGGGACACCCCCGCCCCTTGTTCCTGGGAAGGGAAGTCCCTGATGGTCGAATGCATGCTGGACAATGTCGGCCATGAACGCAACGACCCCCATGCCCCAGACGCTGGCTGCCAGCGGCCAGGGCAGCCAATTGCCATGGGCCTTCCTGGCCGTGGCCGTGCCCACTTTGCTGGCCGCCAATGACCCGCCCTCGGTGACCTTCTACAACCAGATCCTCAGCGTGTTTGGTTGGGGGGTGTGGATGATGGTGTTGCGTGGCCGCCATGAGCTGGGGGCGGTGCAGCCCTCGGGTTGGCGCTTGCCCATGCTGGCACTTTCGATGGTGCTGTGGGTGATGGCGGGGGCTGCATTGGCGTCCAGCGCCATCAACCACCTGCCACTGGGGCTGGCCTTGATGGCAGCGGGCATGGCTTTGTCGGCCTGGGTGGTGCAGGACACCGCCTGGCGTGCAGCGCAAAAGCTGGGTGTGGTGCCCATGCTCGACGTGGTGGCCGAGGCCTTGGCCATGACGGGGGTGGTGGGCCTGGCCCTGGGCTTCCTGCAAGTCTTCCTGCCTGGCTGGACCGATGGCCTGGTCATCGCCCAGCCCAGCTCGCCCGGGCGCGCCGTGGGCAACCTGCGCCAACCCAACCACCTGAGCACGCTGCTGGTGTGGTCGGTGTGCGGCGCGGCTTGGTTGGGCCGCAGGCGCTTGTGGGCGCAGGGCGTGGCCGCCTTGATGGTGTTCATGGGCATCGGCGGCGTGGTGTGGACTGCCTCTCGCACGGGCATGCTGGGCATGGGCTTGCTGAGTGTCTGGGCCATCCGCGACAAGCACATGAGCCGCCCCATGCGCCTCATGTTGCTGCTGGCGCCGCTCTGGTATGCGCTGTGGTGGTGGGCCATGGCTTACTGGGCCCACCAGGGAGGTGGCCACACCTTCGCGGCCGAGGCTCGTTTGAACGATGGCAGCGACATCTCCAGTTCGCGTTTCAAGATCTGGTCAGACACTTTGCAGCTCATCCGCGCCAACCCATGGTTCGGCGTGGGCTGGGGCGAGTTCAACCTGGCCTGGACCTTCACCGAACTGCCCAATCGCCCCGTGGCCTTTTTTGACCACACCCACAATGTGCTGATGCAGTGGGCGGTGGAGCTGGGCCTGCCCCTGGCCGCCTTGCTGGCTTCGCTCACGGCCTTTGGCCTGATCGTGCTGTGGGCGCCTTGGCGTGCCGTGCAGACTGTCGGCACGCATGAACCCGAAGGCCTGCGCCTGGGCGTGGTGGCCATGACGGGCACGGTGGCGGCCATGGCCGCGTTGCACAGCCTGCTGGAGTACCCGCTCTGGTACGCCTACTTCTTGCTGCCTGCAGCCATGGTGTGGGCCTTGGGGCTGGCCGCACGGGGTGGATTGCGACTGATGGCCGTTGGGACGGGCAGTGCCGAAGAGCACACGGCCAAAGCCTGGTCTTGGCCCTCCGCATCGCTGGGTCTGTTGGTGGTGTTGGGCGCCATCTGGTGCGCCATTGATTACCAGTTTGCAGCCAACATCTACGCACCCAGGCCAGGTGCTGGTGCGCTCTCGCAGCGCATTGAGTTCGGTCAGCAGCGTCTTTGGTTTGGCTACCAGGCTGATTACGCGCAGGCCACCGGCCCCGATGAAGACGAGCCCAGCCTGCCGCCCGCGGCCTTTGGCCGCACCCTGCACAACCTGGTCGATTCGCGTTTGATGATTGCCTATGCGCGCTCGCTGGCCGAACATGGCGAAGTCGACAAGGCCCGCTACATCGTGGCGCGCCTCAACGAGTTCAAAAGCCGCATGGGCCGAGAGTTCGTGGCGCCCTGCGCCAAAGCCCCGGCCACTGGATCCAAGCGCCCCTTCCAGTGCGACCCACCCATGGGCCGCTACACCTGGCGCGACGTCTTGCCATACTGAGTCACTGGCTTCAAGCCTGAGTGCCTCGAACCCAATGACCGCTGCGCCCGCCTTGCTTTTCGAGCAGGCGCACGCCGGTGATGGTCATGCCGCGGTCAGCGGCCTTGACCATGTCATACACGGTCAACAGGCCGACCTGCACGGCGGTCAGGGCTTCCATCTCCACGCCGGTGGGGCCCACGGTTTGGGCGGTGACGCGGCAGATGACGGCGCTCAGTGCCTCGTCGCAGGTCAGTTCAACCGCCACCTTGCTCAAAGGCAGGGGGTGGCACAGGGGGATCAGGTCGGCCGTGCGCTTGGCGCCCTGGATGGCAGCAATGCGCGCAATGCCCAGCACATCGCCCTTGCCAGCTTGGCCTTCGCGGATCATGGCCAGGGTGCTGGGCAGCATCTTGATGCGCCCCTCGGCCACGGCCACGCGCAAGGTGGCCGCCTTGGCCGAGACATCGACCATGTGGGCCTGGCCCTGGTCGTCGAAGTGGGTGAGCGTGTTCATGGCAGGGGCCGAGGTTGCTGTGTGTAAAAACGAAGGATCTGAACGGATTGTGGCGGCTTTCAGGCGGACTGGCCCGACCCCGCAGCGCATACTCTCGGCTGACTAGACTCCCGAGTGTCGGATGGCATCCCTCCCTTCAGCCCCCACGAAGTGCTGGCCCCGCAAGGCTTTGGTGCTGGCTTGCTGTCTGAGCCTTCAGCTTCCCCTGCTGGCCCCGTGGTCGGCCCAAGCCGTGGCGCAAGGCCTGCCTGCCGCCCCCATGCCGCGTGGTGCAGGTGTTGACAATGCCTTGCCTTCTCTGGGCGACATCAACTCACAAAGCTTGAGCCCGGCTGCCGAACGCCGCATGGGCGATCGCATCATGCGCTCCATCTTGCGTGACCCAGACGTGGTCGACGACCCGCTGGTGCTGGAGCATGTCGACCAAGTCTGGGCATCGTTGCTGGCCAGTGCCCGCCAGCGCGGTGAGATCGGCGACGAGCTCGACACCACTTACGCCTGGCGGCCCTTCCTGGTGCGCGAAAAATCGGTCAACGCCTTTGCGCTGCCGGGTGGCTACATCGGCATCCACCTGGGTTTGCTGGCCATGACCAACACGAGCGAAGAGTTTGCATCTGTGCTGGCGCATGAGTTGTCGCACGTCACGCAGCGGCACATCGCTCGTTTGATCAGCCAATCGCGCCAGACCTCCTGGGTGAGCATTGCCTCCATGGTGCTGGGCGCACTCGCCATGAGCCGCAACCCGCAAGCCGCGCAGGCCATGATCATCGGCGGCCAGGGCGTGGCCATGCAGGGGCAGCTCAATTTCTCGCGCGACATGGAGCGCGAGGCCGACCGTGTTGGCTTTGGCGTGATGCTGGACGCTGGCTATGACCCCAGCGGCATGGCCCAGATGTTCGAGTTGCTGGCCAAGGCGTCACGCCTGAACGACGACAACAGCTACCCCTACCTGCGCACCCACCCTTTGACGACCGAGCGCATTGGCGAGGCCCGTGCCCGCCTGGGCTCTGCGGGCTTGCTGGGGGCGCCCACGGCCCGCGCCACGGTCGATGCCCGCCAGGTGCTGGCCCTGCGTCAGGCCTTGATGTCGGCACGCTCCAAGGTGCTGATGGACACGCGCAGCACCGCCTTGCAAACCTGGCTCGCTGGCGTGACGGTGCCACCCAACGCCACGGCCGTTGACGTCCTGGCCGCGCATTACACCCGGCTGGTGGCCTTGAACGCCACGAAGGACCGCAGCCAGGCCGAGCCCCTGCTCAAGCAGTTGCGCGAAGAATCCAGCCACCTGCCTGCTGCCCAGGCCCGTGAGGCCCGCCGCGTGCTGGCCCTCACCGAAGCCGAAGGCCTGATCGACACTGGCCGCGCCTTGCAAGCCTTGCAGATCTTGCAAGCCGGCCTGTTTGTGGGCCAGCCCACCCAAATGGGCACCGCTCAGGCACTGCAGGCCGACGCGCGCCCCGAGCTGATCTTGCGTGGCCGCGCCGCCATGGCCTTGCCCGAAGTGCCTGAGCACCAGGCCGTGTGGCTCGACGCGGCCAACCGCCTGCAGACCTGGGTGGCCACTCACCCGCAAGATGCCAGCGCCTGGCAATTGCTCAGCGGCCTGTGGGCGCGGGTGGGGCAACCCTTGCGCGCTGTGCGGGCCGATGCCGAGGCCAGCGCCGCCACCGGTGATCTCTCGGGCGCCATTGACCGCATCGACGCTGCCCGCCGCCGCTATCCGCGCCCCACGGGCGCCGACATGATCGAACTGTCGGTCATGGATTCGCGCTTGCGGGCCTGGCGCCAGACGCTCAAAGACGACGCCCGCGAAGATTTGGGCTGAAGCCTGGGTTGAGCCCGGTCAGATTCCCGCAAGCCCCCACGGTGCGTGGGCCTTCTTCAACTTTGGCACCATGAGTGGGTCCGAAGGGGGAGTAGCACGCGCCCCAAAGCGCGATGGCGTCCCGTCAGCACGGTGATCTGGTCCAGCCAGTGAGCTCGGGGCCCATGTGAACACCCTTTCTTGCAAGACCTTTCGGCGCCTCAGGTTCGCTTCCCATGGTGGGGGGCGGCATGTTCGTTCATCCTTTGGAGAACCCTCATGACATCCATGGCGCCGCAATGGCTCTGGTTCGTTTTCGTCGCTTTCGTTTTGGCCGCCCTCTTTGTGGACTTTGTGGTCCTCAGAAAGCAGGGTGCGCACGATGTCACCGTGCCCGAGGCCATCCGCTGGTCGGCCATCTGGGTGGCACTCAGCTTCGCGTTCAACGGCTTGCTCTGGTGGGCCTTTGCGCAGGAGCAGGGCACGGCGGTGGCCAACACCAAGGCCCTGGAGTTCCTGACGGGTTACCTGATCGAAAAATCACTCGCGGTCGACAACATCTTTGTCTTCCTGATGATCTTCACCTACTTCGCGGTGCCCTCGGCCTACCAGAAGCGGGTGCTCATGATCGGCATCATTGGCGCCATCGTGCTGCGCACGGTGATGATCCTGG
>JBEANX010000545.1:0-16996 GCA_041165245.1 Pseudomonadota bacterium | reverse complement strand
CCTTCCCCCGCGTAGATCTTCGCTGGCAGCGGTGTCGTGTTGCTGAATTCCAGCGTGACATAGCCTTCCCACTCGGGTTCAAAAGGCGTCACGTTCACGATGATCCCACAGCGCGCATATGTGCTTTTGCCTAAACAAATGGTCAACACACTGCGGGGTATGCGGAAATACTCGACAGTTCTCGCCAAAGCAAAACTGTTGGGGGGAATGATGCAGCAGTCACCTTTGATATCGACAAAACTTTTTTCGTCGAAATTCTTGGGGTCAACCACCGTCGAATGGATGTTGGTGAAGATCTTGAATTCGTCGGCACAACGGATGTCGTAGCCATAGCTGCTGGTGCCGTAGCTGACGATCTTTTGGCCATCGGCAGACTGGCGCACTTGGCCGGGCTCGAAGGGTTCGATCATGCCGTGTTCCTCTGCCATGCGGCGGATCCAACGGTCTGATTTGATGCTCATGGGGGCTCCTGCGTCTGTCAACACTCTCAATGGGGCGCATTGTCACATTTCCAGACGCTTTGGCAGCCTCTGGCACGAACTTCACACACCGATGCCAAGGCCAAACACCCAGGGCCATCAAAGCCAAGGTGCTCCGTCAGGTCAAGGCTGCACCCCACTGGTGCCACCGCTCCGCCAGCATGGCGTGGCCCCTTTATTGCTTGACAAGCGGGCCAAACTTTGTAGCCTGCTGAAGGAATGTGCCCGTGATCAAGATGTACCGCCCCGAAAACACGCACACCACGGACATGAGCCGCCGTCGGTGGCTGGGGCACGTCGCATGCGGCACGGCGCTGGGATGCACGGGCATGGCTTTGCCCGCCCACGCACAGATCACCAGCCTCAACGAGGCCATCAACAAGGCCGGCCGCCAACGCATGCTGTCGCAGCGCATGGCCAAGGCATGGTTGGCACTGGGCCAGGGCATTGAGGTCAAACGGGCCGAGAAGGTGCTCTACGACTCGATGGCCTTGTTCGACCGGCAGTTTGTCGAGCTGAAGGCCTATGCGCCCACGCCAGAGATCAAGGCCACTTACAACGCCCAGGAAGCCACGTGGGGCGACTACAAGGCCGCGCTGGTGGGCAATGCGCCCGACCGATCGGCCGCCCCCTTGCTGCTGAGCCTCGATGCCAAAGTGCTCAAGCTGGCCCACCAAGGCACGGTGCAACTGGAGCAGTACTCAGGAAAAGCCGCGGGCAAGCTGGTCAATGTGGCTGGGCGCCAGCGCATGCTCTCGCAACGCACCGCCAAGTTCTACTTGAGCCAACGCTGGGGCGCCAACGTACCGGAGGCAGCCAAAGAATTGACCACCGCCCGAATCGAGTTCAAGGCTGCTCTGAAATTGCTGGACGAAGCGCCGCAAGCCACCAACAACATCCGCGATCTCTTGCACCTGGCCGAGCAACAGTGGGTGTTTTTCGAAAATGCACTGAACCGCCTGAGCGATGACTCAGGCGCCGAGCGCCGTGCCACGGAGGTCTTTGCCACCAGCGAGAACATCTTGCAAGTGATGGATCAGGTCACCGGCTTGTATGCCCAGATTGTTTGACTGGCAGCTTCTGCTGGCGTGGGTCACAGCGACAATCCACCCATGAGCATCGCTGTTTACATCAAAGAAATCGGCCGAGGCAAGGAAGGCGCACGCTCCTTGTCTGCAGACCAAGCCCACGACCTGTTCAGCCAGGTGCTGGATGGGACCGTGACTGACCTGGAGATCGGGGCCTTTGCGCTGGCCATGCGCATCAAGGGTGAGACCGTTGAGGAGCTCGACGGCTTTGTGCGCAGCACTCTGGCCCGCTGCCTGCCCTTGCCTGCGCCTCAGCCCCATGGCTCGGGCGTGGTGGTGCTGCCCAGCTACAACGGCTCACGCAAGCTGCCCAACCTGACCGCCCTGCTGGCAGCCCACTTGGCCCGCTCGGGCGTGGCAGTGTTGGTGCATGGGCCACTGAAGGACCCGACCCGCGTGACCACGGCTGAAGTCTTCGAACAGCTGGGCTGGGCGCCAGTTACCGACGCGAAAAGCCTCACCCAGCACGTGGCGCAGGCCTGGCAACAACGCCAGCCCGCTTTTGTCGACATCCACACCCTGTGCCCGGGCCTAGCCCGATTGCTTGATGTGCGCTGGACCATCGGCCTGCGCAACCCTGGGCACACCGTGGCCAAGTTGCTCTCGCCATTGGCAGCGGGCGTGCCCACGGTCAGGGTGGTGAACCACACCCACCCCGAATACGCCATCTCGCTCAAGGGCTACCTCGCACACACGCAAGCCAATGCACTGTTGATGCGGGGCACGGAGGGCGAGCCCGTGGCCGACGCCCGTCGCCAACCACGCTTTGACGTCTACCGACGAGGCTTGCTCGATGAAGCGCTGAGCCGCCAGCCGCAAGAAGGCGTGCTCACCGAGCTGCCGGACCTGCCCGACACCGCAGACGCTGCAGCCACGGCGGCCTACATCCGAGCCGTGCTACAGGGTGACCGCGCACTGCCCGCGTCGATTGGCGCTCAGGCGCAATGCCTGCGGGCTGCTTTGGCGCAGGCGGAAGCGGGGGGCTGAACGGGCACCCCACCGCGAGGCCTTTGTGACCGCGCAGGGCTTTCAGGGCGACTTCTTTGGCGCAGTGCCACCCGCAGCCTTGCTGCGCGACAGCAGCACGATGCCCAGCAAGATCGCCCCCGTGCCCACCAGCAAGCGCCAGGTGATGGGCTCGTCCAGCCACCAAGCGGCCATCCACAGGGTCGAGAGCGGCCCCACCATGCCCACCTGCGAGGCCAGCGAGGCGCCCAGCAACTGCACACCACGCATCACCAACCAGATGGGCAACACCGTGCAGGCCACGGCATTGATGGCGGACAGCGCATAGCCCTGCCAGGGCAGATCACCCAAGGCGCCCACGGCACCGCCTGTCACGGCGTGGCTGATGCCCCATTGCGCCATGCACAGCAAGCAAGCCACGCATGAGGCGTAGGACACCAGCCGCAGCGAGCCGAGCTTTTGCACCAACTCGCTGCTGCCCATCAGGTACACCGCATAGGCCAGCGCACTGCCAAACACGAGCGCCGAGCCTAAAGCAAGGGCCTCGGCGCCTGACATCCCGTGTTGACGGCTGGCAACGAGTTGCGCGGTGTCCCAGTCGTGCAGGAAGACGATGGCCACACCAAAGTAGGCCAAGCCGACCGAGACCAGCTGCATGGGCTTGGCTTTGTGTTTGAGGAACACCGCAGAGAGCAGCAAGACCAGCGTGGGGTTGAGGTACAAAATGGCCCGCTCCAAGCTGGCACTGATGTACTGCAGGCCCAGGAAATCCAGCGTGCTGGCCAGGTAGTAGCCTGAAAAGCCCAGACCGGCCACCTGCCAGCGCTGCCGCGTGCTCAAGGGCTCAACAGCACCTCGGGAGGCCCACCAGGCCATGGCAATGAACATGGGCAAGGCCAGCGCCATGCGCAGGCCCACGGTGGCGATCGCGTCGGCGCCCAGCTTGTACATGAGCTTGGCCACAATGGCCTTGCCTGAAAATGCGACGGCGCCCGTCGCTGCCAGCAGCAAGCCCTTACGGCGAGGGCTCATGCTGGCCAAGCCATCGAAGGTGGCTGTCAAAGATGCTGCACTCATCGCAGCACCTTACACGAGCCTAGAGAGACCTGCTTCAGGCGGCGGCTGAAGCCATGCGGCGAGCACCATCGGGCTTGCGGTATTTCCACAGGCGTGCGACCACGGTAGAGAACTGGCCTGCCATGGTGCCGGTGTTGTAGGTCTGGCCGTACTTCTCGCACAAAGCTCGCACTTCCACCGCGATGGCGGCATAGCGACGCGCAGGGATCGTGGGGAAGAGGTGGTGCTCGATCTGGTGGCTCAGGTTGCCCGTCATGATGTGCATGAGCTTGCTGCCCGTGAGGTTGCTGGAGCCCTTGAGCTGGCGCAGGTACCACTGGCCTTGGGTCTCGCCCTTGAGCGATTCAGCCGGGAACACCGCGGTTTTCTCGGTGAAGTGGCCGCAAAAGATCACCGCAAACGTCCACACGTTGCGCATGATGTTGGCCACGAAGTTACCGGCCAGCACCGCCCAGAAGTGGCTCAGGGCCAGCAAAGGAATCACGACGTAGTCGCGCAGCACTTGGCGCAGGGCCTTGCGCTTGAAAGCCGCCATCTTTTCCTTGAAGCCAGGAATGGGGCGGCCCTTGAAGTACTTGTCCAAGCGCAGGTCCTGAATGGCCACCGCCCACTCGAAGAAGATGGCCTGCAAAGACACCCACACCAACTGCCAGCGGTAAAACGGCTTCCAGCGCTGCTCGGGGAAGAGGCGAGCCAGGCCGTAGCCGACGTCGTCGTCCTTGCCGATGACGTTGGTGTAGGTGTGGTGCACGTGGTTGTGCGTGTGGCGCCAGAACTCGGAGGGGCACACGATGTCCCATTCGAAGTTGCGACCGTTGAAGGCCGGGTCGTTCATCCAGTTGTACTGGCCATGCATGACGTTGTGGCCCAGCTCCATGTTCTCCAGGATCTTGGAAATGCCCAGGATGAAGGTGCCCAGCAACCACGTGGGCGGGAACCAACCGAAGAACAACAAGCCACGGCCCAACACCTCGGTGAAGCGCACCACATTGCGCACGCGGCGGATGTAGCGGGCGTCTTTCTCGCCGATGTCGGCCTCTACACGGGCGCGCAGCGCTTCCAGCTCGGCGCCGAACGCCTCGATCTCCTGAGGGCTCAAGTCGCGGTCAGACCGCGCGGGGTTGATGTGGCTGAGGGGGGATGCTGACATGTCGATTGCAGGGCGGTTAGAGGCCATCTGGAGACTGAACTCCGGCCAAAATCAGACCAGATACGTTTCAAGCAAACGCTTGAATCGCCGCTCAACTCCGGCCAGTGGACCACCGAAGCACGTCAAATTCAGACAGGGATCACCCGCAAGTGTTCGTACGATCCCGCGTTTGCGGGGGCATTGTCGCTCAAACTTGCGAGGCGCGTGCGTTTGAATGCGACAAACAGAAATTAGACAAACCTTTGTTTCAAGCAAGCGCTTGCTTTGCATTTTTTCAAGCATCGGGCAGCGACTCAAGCACGCGCTTGACAATCACCAAAGTGCGCTGGCTGTGGTGTGCGGCAAAATCTCGCCCCATTGCTCTCATCAACCGACACCGACCCACCATGGCTTTCGCAGACCAACTCAAACAACTCCCCCCCGTCAGCCACCTGGTGGCCCTGGAACTCATCGATGCACATGGCGCCGTGGTGGCCCGCATTGAAAACAAGCCTGGCCAAGCAGGCTCGCTGGCTGTTTATGCCGCCTTGGCCGCCAAGCACGGCAGCATCAACGCGCAGGCGGCCCAAGAAGGCTTGGCCATCTACGACGAGCACACCATCGACGCCCAAGCCAACCCTGGCAAGCACCCCAACATTGACCGGCTGATTGACCTGATCGCACAGGGCACTGCCTTGAATGTGCGCCTGATCGAGGCCTGAGCTTCGAGCCCGCCAGCCAGGCGGCAGGCATGAAAAAGGGCACCCTCGGGTGCCCTTTGCGCTTCAACCGGCCAGCAATGACTGACCAGTGCTGATGATCAGCCCACCCACTTGCGCGCATTGCGGAACATGCGCAGCCATGGGCTGTGATCGGCCTTGTCTCCGCTGGTCCAGCTCATCTGCACGTTGCGGAACACCCGCTCGGGGTGCGGCATCATGGCTGTGAAGCGACCGTCCGCCGTGGTCACGCCCGTCAGGCCACCAGGGCTGCCATTGGGGTTGAAGGGGTAGGTCTCGGTGGCCGCACCCGTGTGGTCCACAAAGCGCATGGCCTGCTTGACCACGCCCTCGTTGCCACGCTGCGAGAAGTCGGCAAAGCCTTCACCGTGGGCCACGGCAATCGGCAAACGGCTGCCGCTCATGCCCTGGAAAAAGATGGAGGGGCTCTCCAGCACCTCGACCATGCTCAGGCGGGCTTCAAAGCGCGTGCTCTGGTTGTGCGTGAACTTGGGCCAGTCGTGCGCGCCGGGGATGATGGGGCTCAAAGCGGCCAGCATCTGGCAGCCATTGCAGATGCCCAATGCGAAGGTATCAGGGCGGGCAAAGAAGGCCGCGAACTGCTCAGCCAGCAGCGGGTTGAACATGATGGAGCGGGCCCAGCCTTCACCGGCGCCCAGGGTGTCGCCGTAGCTGAAGCCACCACAGGCCACGAAGCCCACGAACTGATCCAGACGTGCACGGCCCGATTGCAGATCGCTCATGTGCACGTCAAAGGTGTCAAAACCTGCCAGGTGCATGGCGTAAGACATCTCCACGTGCGAGTTCACACCCTGCTCGCGCAGGATGGCCACCTTGGGACGAGCCTTGCCTTCAAAAGGCGCAGCCACGTCGTCCTTCGGGTCAAACGTGAGGTGCACGTGCATGCCAGGGTCTTGCGGCAGGCCAATGGCCGCATGTTCACTGTCGGCGCACACGGGGTTGTCACGCAACTGGGCAATGCGCCAGCTCACGTCGTCCCAGGTCTTGTGCAGCTGCTCCAGAGGGGCCGAGAACACGGCCTTGGCATCGCGCCACACCTGCACCTGGGTGCTGGAGGCACCCGTGAGGGAAGGCTTGCCGATGACATGGCTGTGCTTGCTCAGGCCGTGCTCGCGCAGGGTTTGTAGCACCGCATCGCGGTCCGTGGTGCGCACTTGCAGCACCACACCCAACTCCTCGTTGAACAAGGCCTTGAGCGTGAGCTCGTTGCGGCGCTCCCCGACCTGGCCTGCCCAGTTCTTGGAGTCACCCGTGTCGGCGCGGCTGTCGTCAATGCCATTGCCCTCGGTGACCAGCATGTCCACATTCAGGGCCACGCCCGTGTGGCCCGCAAAGGCCATCTCGCACACGGTGGCCCACAGGCCGCCGTCGCCTCGGTCGTGATAAGCCAGCAGCTTGCCCTGCTTGCGCAAAGCGTTCACCGCATTGACAGCCTGCTTGAGCATCTCGGGGTTGTCTGCATCGGGAACGTCATTGCCGAACTGGCCCAACACCTGCGCCAGCATGGAGCCGGCCATGCGCATCTTGCCTTCGCCCAGGTCGATCAGGATCAGGCTGGTGTCCAGCGACTGGCCGTTCTCCTGGGTGATCAGCTGAGGCGTGAGCGTGCCACGCACGTCGTCGATCGAGGCAAAGGCCGTGACGATCAGCGACACGGGCGCCGTGACCTGCTTGGCCTGACCGGCATCGACCCACTTGGTGCGCATGGACAGCGAGTCCTTGCCCACGGGGATGGACACGCCCAGGGCCGGGCACAGCTCCATGCCAACAGCCCTCACGGTGTCGTACAGAGCGGCGTCTTCACCGGGCTCGCCGCAAGCGGCCATCCAGTTGGCCGACAGCTTGACTTTGCTCAGCTCGATGGGCGCCGCCAGCAGGTTGGTGATGGCCTCGGCCACCGCCATGCGGCCCGAGGCGGGTGCGTTCACCGAAGCCAGCGGGGTGCGTTCGCCCATGGCCATGGCCTCGCCCTTGAAGCCGGTGTAATCAGCCATCGTCACAGCGACGTCGGCCACTGGCACTTGCCAGGGTCCGACCATCTGGTCGCGGTGATTCATGCCACCCACGGTGCGGTCACCAATGGTGATCAAAAAGCGCTTGGAGGCCACGGTGGGATGACGCAGCACATCAAGGGCAACCTTGTCGAGCGACACGCCGGTCAGATTGATCTGGCC
Source organism: Pseudomonadota bacterium (assembly GCA_041165245.1). Lineage (GTDB taxonomy): Bacteria > Pseudomonadota > Gammaproteobacteria > Burkholderiales > Burkholderiaceae_C > Aquabacterium. The sequence continues at coordinate 9,322 of JBEANX010000545.1, read as the reverse complement.
ACCATCGCGGGCCACGCGGCCAACATCACGGTGCATCTTGGGCGGCTTGCCCAGCAGCACGTCCATGGGCATGTCGATGGCTTTGTCGCTGCCGGGCTGGGTGCTGTCTTGCAGCACCAGCTCGCACGCGTCGGTGGTCACGCCCACCACGCCAAAGGGGCAGCGCTCGCGCTCGGCCATGGCCTTGAAGATGGGCAGCGACTCGGGTGCAATGGCCAGCACGTAGCGCTCCTGGCTCTCGTTGCACCAGATCTCTTTGGGGGCCAGGCCGGTTTCTTCCAGGGGCACTTGGCTCAGGTCGAAACGAGCGCCCTTTTCGGCGCCATCGACCAGCTCCGGAAAGGCGTTGGAGATGCCGCCGGCACCCACGTCGTGGATGGCCAGGATGGGGTTGTTGGCACCCAGGCCCCAGCAGTGGTTGATGACCTCCTGCGCACGGCGCTGGATCTCTGGGTTGCCACGCTGCACCGAGTCAAAGTCGAGGTCGGCGGCATTGGTGCCAGCGGCCATCGACGAGGCGGCCGAACCACCCATGCCGATGCGCATTCCCGGACCACCCAACTGGATCAGCAAAGTGCCTGCGGCGAACTTGATCTTTTGGGTCTGCTCACTGCTGATGGTGCCCAGGCCACCGGCGATCATGATGGGCTTGTGATAACCGCGATGGATGGCGCCAGCGCCCTCACCCACCGTCTGCTCGAACACACGGAAGTAGCCGCCCAGGTTGGGGCGACCAAATTCGTTGTTGAAAGCCGCGCCACCCAGAGGGCCTTCGATCATGATCTGCAAGGCGCTGGCAATGTGCTCGGGCTTGCCCAGCGCCTTGGCTTCCCAGGGCTCGGAGGTGCCAGGCAGGTTCAGGTTGGACACCGAAAAGCCCGTCAGGCCGGCCTTGGGGCGCGAGCCACGGCCTGTGGCGCCTTCGTCACGGATCTCGCCGCCAGCGCCGGTGGAGGCGCCTGGGTAGGGCGAAATCGCCGTGGGGTGGTTGTGGGTCTCAACCTTCATCAGCACATGGGCCAGCTCGGGGCGACCGGTGTACTGAGGTGCGTTGGTGTAGCCCGCGGGCATCCAGCGCTCGATCTGGTGGCCTTCCATGACGGAGGCGTTGTCAGAGTAAGCCACCACCGTGTGCTGCGAATTGAGCTTTTCGGTGTTGCGGATCATGCCGAACATCGAGAGTTCTTGCGCCTGGCCATCGATGGTGAACTGCGCATTGAAGATCTTGTGGCGGCAGTGCTCGGAGTTGGCCTGCGCAAACATCATCAACTCCACGTCGGTGGGGTTGCGCTTCAGGCCCGTGAAGGCATTGACCAGGTAGTCGATTTCGTCGTCTGACAAGGCCAGGCCGAAGGCCGTGTTGGCCTCTTCCAGCGCGGCGCGCCCACGGCCCAGCACATCGACATGGGCCATGGGCTGGCCTGGCTTTTCGTCGAACAGGTGGGCGGCGGCCTCACGCGAGAGCATCACGCTTTCGGTCATGCGGTCGTGCAGGACGCCGGCCAGGGCTTGCAATTCTTCAGCCGAAAGGGGCTTGGCGCCGCCCGCCAGGCCGCCTGTGATGGCGTCCAGCAGGCCGGACTTGAGCGTCAAACGGAACTCGGTGACGCGCTCCACGCGGCGAATGGCCAAGCCGCAGTTGTGGGCGATGTCGGTGGCCTTGGAGGCCCAGGGCGACAGCGTGCCAAGGCGGGGCGCCACGACGATCAGCTCGCCCTCGGTGGGGCCCTCGTAGGCGTCACCATAAGTCAGCAGCGCCGACAGCTTGTCTTGCTCGCCTGAAGCCAGAGATTGATCCAGCGCCACCCAGTGCACAAAGCGTGCATGCACCCCCGTGATCTTGGCGTTGATCGCCTGCAAACGGGGCAGCAAGGCCTGGACTTGGTGGGGAGCCAGGGCGTTGCCGCCCTCAAAGTGCATCAAAGTGGACATCGCGGAGGGGGTGCGTTCGGTCACGGGCGGGCCTGAAAATGCGACCGCCCTGCATCAAGCAGGGCGAGTCTGGCGATCTGGGCAGATGCGCCCCAGGGGAGCGCAAAACAGCTGGGATTCTACCAAGAGGCGCCCGCCAGCGGGCCGATCACAGCACGTCGGCGATGGTGCGGCCCGTCAGGAACAGGTAACCGACGAGCAGCACGCCACTGAAGAAATTGCTCGCCATCTGCAAAAGGCCGCTGAGGTATAGCGGGTCCGCGAGGCGGCTGGTGGCCACGCTCGACGCACTGCCTGACACGGCGTGGATCTCTTCAACGCTCAAAACTCGCATGATTTTCCTTGTGTTCGGCCCAAAAACAGGCCTCGTTTAATTCTATGCCAACAAGGGCTTTTGAATGGATGCCCTGCCCGCGCGCACCAGCGCCCGTGAAACCGCGATAATCCAATCCCTATGAGCATCACGATCAAAACCGGCGCCGACATCGACGCCATGCGCATCGCCGGCCGCCTCGCCTCCGAGGTGCTGGACTTCCTGACCCCCCACGTCAAGCCCGGCATCACGACCGAAGCCCTCGACAAACTGGCCCATGACTACATGGTCAACGTGCAGGGCACCATCCCCGCACCGCTGAATTACGCACCGGGTGGCCACACGCCCTACCCCAAGTCGATCTGCGCGTCGGTCAACCACCAGATCTGCCACGGCATTCCGAACGAGAAGGTGCTCAAGAACGGCGACATCGTCAACTTGGACATCACGGTCATCAAGGACGGCTGGCATGGCGACACCAGCCGCATGTTCGTGGTGGGTGAAGGCTCCATCGCGGCCAAGCGTTTGTGCGCCATCACCTATGAAGCCATGTGGAAAGGCATCGCCAAGGTCAAGCCGGGCATCCGCCTGGGCGACATCGGCCACACCATCCAGACCTTCGCTGAGAACCAGGGTTTCTCGGTGGTGCGCGAGTTCTGCGGCCATGGCATCGGCCAGAAGTTCCACGAAGAGCCCCAAGTGCTGCACTACGGCCGCCCCGGCACCTTGGAAGAGCTCAAAGTCGGCATGATCTTCACCATCGAGCCCATGATCAACGCCGGCAAGCGCGACATCAAATCCCTGGGCGACGGCTGGACCATCGTCACCAAAGACCGCTCGCTGTCGGCCCAGTGGGAGCACACGGTGCTGGTCACTGAAACTGGTTATGAAGTGCTGACGCTGTCTGAAGGCAGCCCTGCCCTGCCCGAATTCATCACGGCCACCAAGACCTGACCTGCGACAGCACAAAGGCACGCGTTGGCGTGCCTGCCCTGCGCCACTGACACGCTGTACCCCATGGCCCTGGACATCTCCGCCCTGCGCACCGAATTCAAAGCCGCCAAGGCTGAACTGATGCAACAGTTCGCGCAGGGCCGGCCGACCACGGCTTCGGCCAAGCGCTTGCTCACCCAGATGGCCAAGCTGGTCGACAAGACCTTGGGACAGATTTGGGACGGCAACGCCCTGCCCCGAGGCGCCGCCTTGATCGCAGTGGGGGGCTATGGCCGCGCCGAATTGTTCCCTTACTCCGACGTCGATGTACTGATTTTGCTGCCCGTGACGCCCTCGGTGGCGGGTGACGACAGCCTGGCCCCCGCACTGGAAGGCTTCATCAGCAACTGCTGGGACGTGGGCTTGGAAATTGGCTCGAGTGTGCGCACCGTCGAGGAGTGCAGCGAAGAAGCTGCACGCGATGTGACGGTGCAAACCGCCATGCTGGAAGCGCGCCACCTGTGCGGCTCCAAGCAGCGCTTCACCGAACTGCAACGCAGCAACGCAGCTCACATGGACGTGGCCGCCTTTGTACGCGCCAAAACGCTGGAAATGCGCCAGCGCCACACCAAGTACGAAGACACCCCCTACGCCTTGGAGCCCAACTGCAAGGAAAGCCCTGGCGGCCTGCGTGACCTGCAAGTGGTGGTGTGGCTGGCCCGTGCCGCAGGTTTGGGCCGCAACTGGCTGGAGATGTCGCAAAAAGGCTTGCTGACGCCCTTTGAGGCGCGCCAGTTGCAAGTCAACGAAGGCCAGCTCAAGCTGATCCGCGCCCGCCTTCACCAGATCGCCGGCCGCCGTGAAGACCGCCTGGTGTTTGACCTGCAAAACGCCGTGGCCGAGAGCTTTGGCTACAAAAACACCAAGGCCCTGCGTGCCAGCGAGACGCTCATGCGACGCTACTACTGGGCGGCCAAGGCGGTCACCCAGTTGAACCAGATCCTGATGCTCAACATCGAGGAGCGCATCAACGGTTCGCAGAACGCGCCCATGCGCCCCATTGACGAGCAGTTCCTGGACCGCGGCGGCCTGCTGGAAGTCGCCAGCGACGACATCTACGAGAAAGACCAGACGGCCATCCTGCGCACTTTCCTGGTCCTGCAGCAAACAGACACCCTCAAAGGCCTCTCGGCCCGCACCTTGCGCGCCCTGTACAACGCACGTGAGCTGATGAACGGCGAGTTCCGCCGAGACCCTATCAACCGCGCCACTTTCATGGCCATCCTCAAGGAGAAGCAGGGGCACACGCGCCTGTTCCGCCTGATGAACCAGACCAGCGTGCTGGGCCGCTACCTGTGGGTGTTCCGCCGCATCGTCGGGCAGATGCAGCACGACCTGTTCCACGTCTACACGGTGGATCAGCACATCCTCATGGTGGTGCGCAACGTGCGCCGCTACTTCATCCCCGAGCACGCCCACGAGTACCCCTTCTGCACGCAACTGGCGTCCGAGTGGGACAAGCCTTGGCTGCTCTACATCGCCGCGCTGTTCCATGACGTGGCCAAAGGCCGTGGTGGCGATCACTCCGTGCTAGGCATTGCCGAGGTGCGGCGCTTCTGCAAGGACCATGGCGTTGAGCTTGAGGACACCAAGCTCGTCGAATTCCTGGTGGGTGAGCACCTGACGATGTCTCGCGTGGCCCAGAAGGAAGACCTCTCTGACCCAGACGTGATCCAGGCCTTTGCAAGGCGCATGGGCAACGAGCGAAACCTCACCGCTTTATACTTGCTCACTGTGGCCGACATCCGCGGCACCAGCCCCAAGGTCTGGAATGCCTGGAAGGGCAAGCTGCTCGAAGACCTCTACAAGCTGACCTTGCGAGCCCTGGGCGGTGCCCGCCCTCACATGGATGCAGAGATCGAAGCCCGCAAGCAACAAGCGCTCAAATCGCTGGCCCTGCGCTCCATGCGCCCTGGCATCGAACAAGAGCTGTGGAAGACGCTGGACGTGGGTTATTTCGCCCGCCACGACGCTGCAGATATTGCTTGGCACACCCGCTCGCTTTCCCGCCATGTGAGCACCCAGGCGCCCATTGTTCGCGCACGGCTGTCGTCGGTGGGCGAAGGCCTTCAAGTGCTGGTCTACACGCCCGACAAGGCCGACGTGTTCGCACGCATCTGCGGTTACTTCGAGAAAGCGGGCTTCAACATCTTGGACGCCCGCATCCACACCACACAAAGCGGCTACGCGCTGGACACCTTTCAAGTGCTGGCTGGCGCCAATGCGCGCCACGAGGGCATCCATTACCGCGAGCTCATCGCGCTGGTGGAGAGCCAACTGACCGAGGCCATGGCCTCAGAGGCGCCCCTGCATGAGCCCACCCGCGGGCGGCTTTCTCGCCGGGTGAAGTCATTCCCAATCCAGCCACGCATCAGTTTGCGGCCGGATGAGCGTGCCCAGCGCTACTTGCTGTCCATCTCGGCCAGCGACCGCTCGGGCCTGCTCTACGCCATCTCGCGCGTGTTGGCGAGGCACCAAGTGAGCGTGCAACTGGCCAAGATCGACACTTTGGGCGAGCGTGTGGAAGACACCTTCTTGCTCACCGGCCCCATGCTGCGCCAGGACAAAGCGCAACTGGCGCTGGAAACCGAGCTGCTCGAAGCCCTCGCACCCTGACCTTTTGGGCAATGCCGTGTGGGCCCAAACCAGCCCCCTGCGCCCAAACCTTACAGAGCGTTGCCAGGATGCGACGCCATGCGTCACAACTGGTTCAGTTCGTTTCAGGCGGGTTCTTTGGGATCCAGCAGCAATTCGAGCTGCGAGATCTGATCGCGCAGCAACAAACGGCGCTTCTTGAGGCGGCGCAGCGCCAGCTCGTCCACAGGGGCCTGGAGCCCAGCGTGGTCGATCAGGCTGTCCAGATCAGCGTGCTCCATCCGCAGCTCAATGAGACGGCGATGGGGCGAATGGAGGTTCTCTTGCATGGTGACAATCGAGATGACACCAGAGGGCCGCACCACACTGATTTACAGGGGGCAACGCTACAGCGCACGAGCAGACTTGAATTAACCATTATAGTTTTCCTCATGAGCACCACGGCGCCTGGCTACCGTCTCGTTGCGGCCACTGGCCTGCATCGGGGCGATCGGCTGTACCAACAAGATCAGGTGGAAATCCTTCCGCACCCCCGCGTCTCCGGCTGTCTGCTGGGCGTGGTGGCCGACGGCATGGGCGGCAAGAGCGGTGGTCGCAAGGCGGCCGATCAGGTCATCCTGACCGCGCGCCAGATCTTCGAGCGCTACGTGCCCAGCAAAGACGACGCCGCGCTGGCCTTGCAGCAACTGGTGCAAGAAGCCCACCTGATGATCAAGCTGACGGCGATCGCCTTTGAGGAAGAGCCGCACAGCACCCTGGCCGCCTTCATCGTCAACCCGGATCGCTCAGCGGCCATCGTGCACGCGGGCGATTCGCGCGTCTATCACTTCCGCCAGTCAGAGTTGGTGCACCGCACGCTCGATCACTCCTTCGTGCAACGCCTGATCAACGAAGGCCAGATCACGGAAGAAGAAGCCCAGACGCACCCGCAGTCCAACCTGCTGGTGGGTTGCCTGGGCACGCAGCAAGACCCGCCGCAAGATGTTCATTTGGTCGACCACCTGGAAACCGGCGACTGCCTGATGGTGTGCAGCGATGGCCTGTGGCACTACTTCACCCCGCGTGAGATGGGCGCCATCGTGCACACCCTGCCCCCGCGTGAAGCTGCCGAGATGCTGATCGGCAAGGCGCGCCACCGCGCGCGTGGCGGTGGTGACAACCTCAGCGTTGCTCTGGTTCGCGTCGAACCTGCAGCCTGACCTTTCGAAGCTGGGCTGCCCACGCCATCAGGTGATGGAGGTGTCCACGATGCGGCGCTCTTCGCTCAGGTATTCCTTCGACTGCATTTCGTTCAGGCGCGAGACCGTGCGCGGGAATTCGTGCGACATCGGGCCCTCGGTGTAGAGCTGCTCAGGCGGCACTTCGGCAGAAATCACCAGCTTACAGCGGCGGTCATAGAGCACATCCACCAGCCAGGTGAAGCGGCGTGCCTCCGAGGCCAGACGCACCGGCATCAAGGGCACATCGCTCAGCATCACGGTGTGAAAGCGTGAGGCCAGCTCCAGGTAGTCGTTCTGAGAGCGGGGGCCACCACACAGGGTGTTGAAGTCGAACCAGACCACACCGCCCGCCTTGCGTTTGGCCTTGAGCACGCGGTGCTCGATGTTCAAAGCTGGGTCTTCGTCTGCTGTCTCGGCCAGCTTGTCAAAAATGCCGGTCATTTCGGCGTCGATCTGTTCACCCAGAGGCGTCAGGTACAGGCGTGCCAACTCCAGCGTGCGGCGGCGATAGTCGGTGCCACTGTCTACGTTGATCACCTGCAGCTGCGACTTGAGCAACTCAATGGCGGGCAGGATGCGATCGCGGTGCAAGCCGTTGGGGTAGAGCGCATCGGGGTGGAAGTTCGAGGTGGTGATGATGCTCATGCGGTTGCGGAACATGGCGTCCAGCAAGCGGTGAAGGATCATGGCGTCGGTCACATCGGCCACATGGAACTCATCAAAACAGATCAGGCGATGCTTGCGCGACATGCGCTTGGCCAGCACTTCCAGCGGGTCCTGCACGCCTTTGAGCTCATGCAACTGGCGGTGCACTTCGCGCATGAATTCGTGAAAGTGCAAGCGCGTCTTGCGCTCCAGCGGCACTGCATTGAAGAAGCAATCCATGATGAAGCTCTTGCCCCGCCCCACCCCGCCATGCATGTACACGCCCTTGGGCAGCGCCGGGTAGCGAAGCATCTTGGTCAAGGCATTGCTGCGCTGGCCCTTGTAGCTGGCCCATTCGTCCTGACACCGCTGCAAGGCAGCGATGCCGTCAAGCTGGGCTGAATCGGCCTTGTAGCCACGTTCGGCCAGGCTTTGCTCATAGAGCTTGGTGACGGATACAGCGTACGCAGGCATGACAAGGTCTCGACAAAAAGCAGGATTCAACGGGCAAGAAAAAGGGCAGCCGGAGCCGCCCTTTGCTGGATCATATCAAGCGCCAGATCAGAAGTTCAAGGTGCGCTTGTCAACCGCCAAAGCCGCTTCTTTCGTGGCTTCGCTCAGGCTGGGGTGAGCGTGGCAGATGCGGGCAATGTCTTCGGCGCTGGCCTTGAAGGACATGGCCACCACAGCTTCAGAAATGAGCTCTGAAGCGAATGGGCCGATGATGTGCACACCCAGGATTTCATCTGTGGTGGCATCGGCGATGAACTTCACGAACCCGTTGGTGTCGCCCAGCGCACGGGCGCGACCATTGGCGAGAAACGGGAAGGAACCGGCCTTGTAAGCCCGTCCTTCCGCTCTCAAAGCCTGTTCGGTTTTGCCGACCCAGGCAATCTCCGGGCTGGTGTAGATCACCCAGGGAATCGTGTTGAAGTCGACGTGCCCGTGTTGGCCAGCGATTCGCTCGGCCACGGCCACGCCCTCTTCTTCTGCTTTGTGAGCCAGCATGGGGCCGCGCACCACATCGCCCACCGCCCACACATTGGAGAGGTTGGTTTTGCAGTCTTCGTCCACCACGATGGCGCCGCGTTCATCGAGCTTCAGGCCCACGGCTTCGGCGTTCAGGCCGATGGTGTTGGGCACACGGCCGATGGAAACAATGAGCTTGTCGACATCCAGCGTCAGGGCTTCGCCCTTGGCGTTGGTGTAAGCGATGCTCACGCCCTTTTTGCTGGACTTGATCTCGCCGACCTTCACGCCGAGCTGGATGTCCAGGCCCTGCTTCTTGAAGACCTTGGCAGCTTCCTTGGCCACGCTCTCGTCCACCGCGCCCAGGAACGCCGGCAGGCCTTCCAGCACGGTGACTTCAGCACCAAGGCGGCGCCAGACCGAACCCATCTCCAGGCCGATGACGCCAGCACCGATCAGGCCCAGCTTCTTGGGCGTCGTGCCGACGCGCAGCGCGCCGTCGTTGGACAGGATGTTCTCTTCGTCGAAGGGCACGCCGGGCAGCGCACGGGCGTTGGAGCCCGTGGCGACGATGACCTGCTTGGCAGCGATGGTTTCCTCGCCGGCCTTGAGTTCATAGCCGCCGTCCTTGGCGGCCACGAACGAGCCACGGCCG
>JBEANX010000544.1:0-6429 GCA_041165245.1 Pseudomonadota bacterium | reverse complement strand
CAGACGCGCCTTGATGGCACGGTAAGGCGCAGCAGCGAGGCCATAGGTAAAGAGCGCGCTGCCCGTGAGTTGGAGCATTTCTGGCGTGGTCTCGTGCCCCAACTGCAAGAGGCCCAGGGTGGCCATCAGTGCCAGCAAGGCGCCATCGGCCAGCGCGCGGGCGTAGTCAGGCACGGGCGCCTCGCCGCCAAAGGCCAGGGGCAAGGGCTGGGCCGCTTCGGTGCGTGCGAGGTGGTAGGTGGCGTACCAAGTCAGGCTCAGCACAGCCACCAGCAGGCCAGCAAAGGGAAGGCGGGCTGCAAGGGCAGGATCGACCCAGGGTTGCAGAGCGCTGATGAAGGCCCCACCCAGCCAGTAGGGCAAGATGCCGCCGCCGCTGGGGGGCACGCCGCCCACATGCGGTGCCCACCACGAGGCCTGACCCAGTGCGAGTGACCACATCTGCCCGAAGGCGGCGATGTCGGCGTTTTTCCAGGGGTCTCTCCCGAACAGACCCGGCAGGACATAGGCGGCACAAAACAGAAGCAAGGCCCAACGAGGCAGGCGCTTGACGGCTTTTTCTGTCACCAGGGCAGGGGTGATGGCTTGGCGTGCGTTCATGGGCGCAGCAATGGACCGTGCATGGGCTTGAAGTGTAGGGTGATGCTGCCCAAGCCAGTGGGCCGGACAGCAAAAAGGCAGCCGAAGCTGCCTTTTGTGTTTGCCGAAAACCCAAGGGCCTCGGCAGAAAAGCAAACCGGTAGGGCCCGATTACTTCTTGAGGTGCGCAAACTTGTTGCGGAACTTCTCGACGCGGCCACCCAGGGTGTCCACGCTCTTTTGCTGACCCGTGTAGAAGGGGTGCGATTCCGACGAAGTTTCGAGCTTGAACAGCGGCAGTTCACGGCCGTCGTCAGTCTTTCCGGTTTCCTTGGTGTTCACGCACGAACGTGTCACGAACTTGAAACCGTTGGACAGGTCCACGAACAAAACGTCGCGGTAGTTAGGGTGAATGCCTTCTTTCATGTCTTTACCTCATGCTGTTTGCATCATCGGCAGCCACATAGGCACCATGCCCATGCACTTTCCGACAGCCGGAAAACCGTAGATTATAGCTTTGTTTCAGCCGCCGCGGCGCATCATGTCGAAGAAGTCGTGGTTGTTCTTCGTGGCCTTCATCTTGTCGAGCACGAACTCCATCGCGCCGATTTCGTCCATCGGGTAGAGCAGCTTGCGCAGGATCCAGCTCTTTTGCAGGATCTCAGGCTTGAGCAGCAACTCTTCGCGGCGGGTGCCTGACTTGTTGATCAGCATCGAGGGGTAGACGCGCTTTTCAGCCATGCGACGGTCCAGGTGGATCTCGCAGTTGCCAGTGCCCTTGAACTCTTCGTAGATCACTTCGTCCATGCGGCTGCCGGTGTCGACCAGGGCCGTGCCGATGATGGTCAGCGAGCCGCCTTCTTCGATGTTGCGCGCAGCGCCGAAGAAGCGCTTGGGGCGCTGCAAGGCGTTGGAATCAACACCACCTGACAAAACCTTGCCTGAGGATGGCAAGACGTTGTTGTAGGCGCGGGCCAGTCGCGTGATCGAGTCCAGCAAGATCACGACGTCCATCTTCATTTCAACCAGACGCTTGGCGCGCTCGATCACCATTTCGGCAACCTGCACGTGGCGCTGAGCGGGCTCGTCAAACGTCGAGCTGATCACTTCGCCGCGCACGGTGCGCTGCATTTCGGTCACTTCTTCAGGGCGTTCGTCCACCAGCAGCATGATCAGATGCACTTCAGGGTGGTTGGCGACCAAAGCGTGGGCCAGGTTCTTCAACATGACCGTCTTGCCGCTCTTGGGCGGCGCCACGAGCAGGGCGCGTTGGCCTTTGCCAATGGGGGCGACCAGGTCGATGATTCGGCTGGTGATGTTGTCGTCGGTCTTGACGTCGCGCTCGAGCTTGAACTGCTCGGTCGGGAACAGCGGCGTCAGGTTTTCGAACAAAAGCTTGTTCTTGTTGACGTCGGCAGACAGGCCGTTGACCCGGTCGACCTTGACCAGGGCAAAGTAGCGCTCGCCATCCTTGGGCACGCGCACTTCGCCTTCGACCATGTCGCCGGTGTGCAGGTTGAAGCGGCGAACCTGGCTGGGCGACAGGTAGATGTCGTCCGTGCTGGCCAGGAAGCTGGCGTCAAGGGCGCGCAGGAAGCCGAAGCCGTCTGGCAACACTTCGAGAACGCCGTCGCCGAAAACCTGCTCGCCATTTTTGGAGCGCTTTTTCATGATCGCGAACATCAACTCTTGCTTGCGCATGCGAGAGACGTTCTCGATTTCGAGACCTTCAGCCATTTCAACCAGTGTTGAAATGTGCAGGGCCTTCAATTCAGAAAGATGCATGGATCTGTACCCTGAACAAGATCGACCTCAAACAACCTGGGGCACAAGGCATGAGTTGCATGCGCGAATACCAAGGGCTTGGGCCGGTCGTTGCAAACTTGGGGGAGTGGGGCAGCCTTAGAGGCTGGTGTGCTTGATGCCCGAAGGTTACCGGGCAAGCACCGGTCAGCAAGGAGATGACCGGGGTTCGTTCACTTGGGCCAGCAGTTGCCGAACCCAAGTGTTGAAACGATTATAGGCGCAGATTTCAGCGGGGTGCTGAATCAGAGGTTGGCGTCGATGAAGGCGGTCAGTTGCGCCTTGGACAAGGCGCCGACCTTGGTGGCAGCCAATTGGCCCGACTTGAACACCATCAGCGTGGGAATGCCGCGGATGCCGAACTTGGCAGGCACTTCACGGTTTTGGTCGACGTTCATTTTGGCGACCGTCAGCTTGCCGTTGTAGGCCGTGGCGACTTCATCGAGGATGGGTGCAATCATCTTGCAAGGGCCGCACCATTCTGCCCAGTAATCGACCAGCACTGGCTGGCCCGATTGCAGCACATCGGCGTCGAACGACGCATCGCTCACGTGTTTGATCAGTTCGTTGCTCATGTCACTATCCTTAGACACCAGCCCTTTTTCGAGCTGTTGATGGAAATTCTGACACACAACCCTGGGGTAGCTGCCAATTGCACCGCATCATTTATGCAATTGCACAGATAGCCACGACCAAACACCATGCCGCTTGAAATCAGTCAGGACGCCGCCACTGGCTTGCCCGCTTTGCCTTGGGCGTGGCAGCTTGGCTCGACCCCGGATGCCGCCTGGCAAGCTTGGGCGCTGTCGGTCAAAGCGCATTGGCAAGCCGTCGGTGTTGAGGTCGCCGATGCAGTGGTCTTGCTTCCTCAGATCGCACTTTTGAATGTGGCTCGCCAAGCCTGGGCTCAGGCCGTAGGTGGTTGGATGCCACGATTTGAAACCATCGGCACCTTGCTGGACCGCCTGCCGCAGGACGAAGCCAGTGTGGAGGCTGCCGCCAGTGGCCACCCGCCCTTGACGCTGGATGCTTGCATCGATGGCTTGTTGGTGACCGCGCGTTTGCGTGCCCAGGAGTCTGGGCGGCAATGGGCGCGCCGTGACCCAGGCGGTTTTGAGTTTGCTTGCGCGCGCATGATGGAGTTGGCTCAGCAATGGCTCAAGGCTGCGCTGAGCTTGCGTCCTTTGGCGCGCCAGCACATGGTCGAGCAGGCAGAGTTGTGGTTCGCCGAGGCTTTGCAAGCCAGTGCAGGCCAAGACGAGCCCCGAGCTCGCGAGCGCGTACTGACTGCCATGGCTTTGAGCTGGGCCATGGAGTCTTTGCCCTCGCTTGCTCTCAAGCGCGACCCTGTGTTTGCTCACCGCCCCTCAGCCTGGGTGGCGGTCACTTTGGGCTGCACGGTGGTGCCGGGCAGCGAGTCATGCCTCATGGTGTCGGTGTTGCAAGAAGCGATGTCGCAGGGGCAAGCCGTGCTTTGGAGCCAGGCGCAGATGCTGTCTGCCCAGGAGTGCGTTGGGGCGCCTGAGGTGGATGCCGCTCGGCCCACCTTGGCCCCCTGTTCTGATGGCGAAGACGAAGCACGTCACACCGCCGCCCACGTTTTAGCCATGTTGGCGCAACAACGGCAGGGCGCGGAGGCTGAGGGGGCGCCGCCGCGCCCATTGGCGCTGATTGCCATGGACCGTGTGGTCACTCGCCGAGTGCGGGCTTTGCTGGCGCCCATGGAGGCTGCTGGCCAGTTGCTGGTCCATGACGAAAGTGGCTGGACTTTGTCAACCACGCGGGCAGCCACGGTGGTGACCCGTGCTCTGGTGGCGGCTTCGCCCCGCGCCACGACGGATGATGTGCTGGACTGGTTGAGCAGCGCTTGGGTGGCGGTGCCCGGAGGGGCAAGCGCTGTGGCGGCCCTGGAGCGTCTGTGGCGAGTGCGTGGGTGCATGGCGCCTTGGCACCCACTCGATTCAAGCAGCAGTGGTCAGGCTCACGCCGAAGCCATGGCTTTGCAGGCTTGGGCTGCGCAGGCGCTGGCCCCGCTGAACGCATGGGCGCAAGGCAAGGCGGGCCATTTGAGTGATGCCTTGCTGGCTTTGAAAGCCGTGCTGGAAGGGTGCGGGGCCTTGCAGGCCTTGGCTGCGGACGACGCGGGCCAATCGGTGCTGGCTGCCCTGCGTTTGGCAGACGATGCCGCGCTGCCCAACGCCAGTGGCGAGGCCTTGTGGGTGCACTTGGCGGCCACCACGCGTTTGAATTGGTCTGAATGGACGCGCTGGGTGGACCAAACCCTGGAGGCTTCGACCTACATGCCGCAGGCGGCTGGCAAGGTGCCCGACGTGGTCATCGCCCCTCTAAGCCGTGCGGTGCTGCGCCCCTTTGCTGCTGTGCTGCTGCCGGGTGCCGACGACGCGGTGCTGGGCGCGAAAGCAGGCGATGGTTGGTTGTCGCCCACCGATGCCCATGCGCTGGGCTTGCCGTCTGCCACGCTGCAACAGCAAGCTCAATGGGAGGCTTTTGCGGTGCTGGCGGCGCAGGCCCCCTTGCTGGCCTTGCAGCGGCACATGCGCGATGGCGAGCCCGTGGGGCCCAGCCATTGGTTGAGCCGTTGGAGCTTGGCTACCGGTTGGCCCTTGGGGCAAGACCTGTGGCCAGCGCCTGCCAGCCAGTTGCAGATGCAAGACGTGGCGGTGGAACCGCTTGCGATGCCGATGCCGCATCTGGTTCCTCACGCGGTACCAACCGGCGCGCTGCCCGGCGCCAAGGACGGTGCGAAGGACGTTCCTGCTGCGCTCGTCTCCCAAGGCGATGTGCTGTGGCCTCAGCAGGTCTCCGCGTCTTCCTACGAGCGCTTGCGAGAGTGCCCTTATCGTTACTTTGCGCTTGGTCTGCTGGGTTTGAAGCCTTTGGATGAGCTTGAAGAAGGCGTGGACCGCCAGGACCAAGGCGTCTGGTTGCATGCGGTGCTCAAGCGTTTCCACGAAGGGTGCCCGCCCGAGTTGGCGCCTGCTGACCAGGCGGCCGACGTGCGCCGATGGCTGGCGGTGGCGCAAGACGTGGCTGCAGAGCACGGCTTGAGCAGCGAGGCCATGCGCGCACACTTTTTGCCCTATCAAACGACTTTGGAGCGCCTGGCAGAGCACTACGTGTGGTGGCTCAGAGGCCATGAGCAGCAAGGCTGGGCGGTGCGAGGCATGGAGTCAACGGCGCAGGCTGAGTTGGCCCTGTTTGCTGACGAAGCTGGCCGCGCATCAGGCTTGTCTTTGCATCTTTATGGGCAGTTGGATCGGATCGATGCACGCCGCGGACCAGAGGGGCAAGAGGCATGGGTGGTCGACTACAAAACAGGCGCCCTGCAGTCACTCAAGAAGAAGGTCGCGCAGCCGCAGGAGGACACCCAGTTGGCCTTTTACGCCCTGCTGACCTTGGCGCAGCCCGAGGCGCCACAGGCCGTGAAAGCCAGCTACCTCCACCTAGACGACCAGGCCTGCACAGACTTGCCGCATGAAGCGGTGGTCGAGTCTGTCGTGGAATTGGCTGAAGGCATGCGCCATGACTTTGAGCGCATCTGGCAGGGGCATGCCTTGCCTGCCTTGGGTGAGGGGGCAGCCTGTGATTTTTGCGATGCAAGGGGCCTTTGCCGCAAGGACCATTGGCCAACCGCCGAGGCTGCAGCACTTGACAGCGCTGGTGTGGCAGAGGCGGTGCAAGCATGAGCGCTTACCTCGTCAATGATCGTTTGGTGCCTGATGCTGATTTCTACCGCGTGGCCTGTGACCCTCAGGTGCCCGTGGTGGTCGAGGCTTGCGCCGGTGCGGGCAAGACATGGATGCTGGTCTCGCGCATCGTGCGGGCCTTGCTGGAGGGCGTTGAGCCTTCGCAAATCCTGGCCATCACCTTCACGCGCAAGGCAGCTGGTGAAATGCGTGAGCGCCTGCAAGGCCTGCTGCGCGAGCTCGCCTTGGGGCCCCATGAGGAGCGCGTCAAACAGCTGAAGAGTCGCGGCTTGGATGAGGCTCGGGCCCTGGCCCTGGCACCCCAACTGGCCGCGGTGTA
>JBEANX010000543.1:0-3564 GCA_041165245.1 Pseudomonadota bacterium | reverse complement strand
AGTGCTGCGCATACATATGCCCCAGAGGATACCCGCGCTCCGGGCTGCTCTCGTGGTGTCCGATACACTGTGTGTGCCCGCATGTTTTGTCGCACCCACCTCGGTGCCGCAGTTCATGCAGGCCATGCCCGTCATGCCCCGTGTGATTGCCCCCTTCGGCCTTGCCTGAGCCCTGCCGCTGCCACTGCAGCCCATGGCGCCAAGTGCGTTCGATCTGATCAACGCCCGCTGCACAGCGCCGAACCATGCCTTGTCTGCCCCTTCACTGCCCTGTGGAGGGCGATGCCGGGGCTCCACACAAAGGGCCTTGGGGCCATGTCCGCTTACGAAGTCAAGCAGGAGGTCATTGCCGTTCAAGGCGTGGCCGACCTGATCATCCGCTCCTTGCTCGACCGCCAGCAGTACGACGATGCCGATGGCGCGGCCGAAGCGCTGGGCATTTCATCGGCCGCCTGGCCTTTGTTTGGGCTGTTGTGGCCCTCGGGCATGCAACTGGCCACGCACATGGCGCAGCGCCCTTTGGTGATCAACGAGCGTGTGCTGGAAATCGGTTGTGGCTTGGGGCTGGCCAGCTTGGTCTGCCACCGGCAGGGGGTGGATGTCACAGCCAGCGATTGCCACCCTTTGGCCAGCGCCTTCCTCACCGAGAACCTGCGCTTGAACGCCATGGCCCTGCTGCCTTACCGGCATGGCGACTGGGCGGCGCTGGCCGATGCCTTGCCCGTGGCAGGCGGCCAGGAGCGAGTGAGTGGCCTGTTCGACCTCATCATTGGCAGTGATGTGCTCTATGAGCGCGATGATGGCGGGCAACTCTCAGGCTTCATCGAGCGCCATGCTTCGCCGCAAGCCGAGGTGCTGATCGTGGACCCGAACCGTGGTAACCGCTCGGCCTTCAACAAGCGCATGCAGGCCTTGGGCTATGGCCTGGTGGACCATCCGCTGCAAAGCGTGCTGGCCAATGGCGACACCTACCGAGGCCACTTGCTGCAATACACCCGATCCGCTCGCACCAGCTTGCCGATGTGAGCGAGGCTCCGGCTCAGCGCGTCACGGTTGGGCCAGCCAGCGCTGAACCAGTTTGACCCACAGCGTGGCCCCCAGGGGAATCAGCTGGTCATTGAAGTCGTAGCTGGGGTTGTGCAAGGTGCACGGGCCCAGGCCGTGGCCGCCTTCGCGGTGCACGCCATCGCCATTGCCGATCACGAAGTAGGCACCGGGTTTGCCTTGCAAGAAGAAGCTGAAGTCTTCGGCACCCATGGTGGGCTCAAAGGCCTGCACATTGGCGGGCCCGACCACTTCGCGCATCACCTGGCGCACGAACTCGGTCTCTGCCGTGTGGTTGATGGTGGGCGGGTAGTTGCGGCTGAATTCGAACTCGGCCGTGGCGCCAAAAGCAGCACACATCTGCTGGCTCATCTCACGCATGCGGGTTTCGATGAGGTCCAGCGTGTCGGTGGTGAAGGTGCGCACCGTGCCCTGGATGGTCACCACGTCGGGGATCACATTGGTGGCTTCGCCCGCCTCGATCATGGTGACCGAGATCACGCCGGTTTCGATGGGGCGCACATTTCGGGTGAGGATGGTCTGAAAACCCTGCACCAGCTGGCAGGCCACAGGCACCGGGTCGATGCCCAGGTGGGGCATGGCCGCGTGGCATCCTTTGCCCTTGATGCGAATGTGGAACTCATTGCTGGAGGCAAAGCAGGGGCCATCTTTGATGGCGAACTGGCCCACCTTCATGCCCGGCCAGTTGTGCATGCCAAAGATGGCATCCATGGGGAAGCGGTCGAACAGGCCATCGCGCATCATCTCGCGGGCGCCACCGCCACCTTCTTCCGCCGGCTGGAACACCAGGTAGACGGTGCCGTCGAAATCGCGGTTGGCGGCCAGGTGCTGGGCCGCTGCCAGCAACATGGCGGTGTGGCCATCGTGACCGCAAGCGTGCATCTTGCCGGGGTGGCGGCTGGCGTGGGCGAAGTGGTTGCCTTCAGTGACGGGCAGGGCGTCCATGTCGGCGCGCAAGCCAATGGCGCGTTTGCCTTGGCGGCCTTGGATCACGCCCACCACGCCGGTAGTGCCCAGGCCTCGGTGCACCTCAATGCCCCAGGCAGTGAGGCGCTCGGCCACCAGGTCGCTGGTGCGCAATTCCTCAAAGCACAGCTCGGGGTGCGCGTGGATGTCGCGGCGCAGGGCCTGGATGCCTGGGGCCTGCGCCACCAGTTCGGGCAGCAGGGCAGGGGTGTCTGCGGGAGTGTCTGCGGACATAAAAAGACAGTCTCGTGTCGAGGTTCGGGGATCTTACCTGCGCCCTGGGTGTCGCGCCTGTCCCCCTTGAACAGGTGGGGTCGTGGCCCATGCTAGCCATTTGGGTCTAGGCCTTGCTAGGTAGAGGCGAGCCGTATGCAAATGTGCTCAAGCCGTTTCAAACGTTCTCCTCCTTGTTCTGGACAGCTGCATGCCCCTTCCCCCCACCGTTGAGAGCCTCAAGGCCTCCACCGACATGCTCTGGCTGGTGGCCGCAGGCGCCCTGGTGTTCTTCATGCAGGCCGGCTTCGCGTTTCTGGAATCGGGCATGAGCCGTGCCAAGAGCACGGTCAATGTCATCATGAAGAACTACTGCGACATGTGCTTTGGTGCGGTCGCGTTCTGGATGCTGGGCTACGGCCTCATGTTTGGCGCCAACCCCACAGGCTGGTTGGGCACCACGGGCTTTGCCTTGCACAAGGTGCCAGAGTCTGAATACGGCATGCTGTTCTTTCAGATGATGTTTGCGGCCACTTCGGCCACCATCGTCAGTGGCGCCATTGCTGAGCGCACGCGCTTTTCGGCCTACATCATTGGCTCGGTCATCATCACCGGCATCATTTACCCAGTTTTTGGCTCGTGGGCCTGGGGCTCGGTCTATGGCGGCGACGGCTGGCTCAAGCAACTGGGCTTCATCGACTTTGCCGGCTCGACCGTGGTGCACGCGGTGGGCGGTTGGGCCGCACTGGCCGCCATCATTTGCGTGGGGCCTCGCCTGGGGCGCTTCGGGCCTGATGGCCGGCCACGGCAGATCCTGGGCCACAACCTCACCTTGGTGGCCATGGGGGCCTTCATCTTGTGGATCGGCTGGTTCGGCTTCAATGCGGGCAGCACGGCTGCGGCCACGGTGGGCTTGGGCAAGATCGCCTTGAACACCCACATGGGCGGCGCGGCTGGTGCCTTGGGTGCCATCTCGATGTTGGCCCTGATGCGTCAGAAAACGCTCATGACGGCCACCGTCAATGGCTCGATCGCTGGGCTGGTGGGCGTGACGGCGGGCTGCCACGTGATGGAGCCAGCCTTTGCCTTGCTCACGGGCTTTGTGGCGGGTGCCATGAGCGTGGTGGCAGCCCAGGTGCTGGAGGCCTTCAAGATCGACGACGTGGTCGGTGCTGTCTCGGTGCACGTGGTGGGGGGCGTCTGGGGCACTTTGGCTGCAGGCATCTTCAACGCAGCAGACATGTTCAACCCCCGCCAGGTGGGCGTGCAAGCCTTAGGGTGCCTGGTGGCTTTTGTCTGGTCCTTCGGGGCCTCCATGCT
>JBEANX010000542.1:0-6983 GCA_041165245.1 Pseudomonadota bacterium | reverse complement strand
GTGGCCGCTGACACCGGACTCAAGCCGGTGTTCATCGCCAATGGCCTGGTGGGCTCGAACATCCGCATTGCCACCCTGTGGGTGGAAGAAAAGTGCGCCACGCCCCTGGAAGACGTGCTGCGCAACATGTTTGCCTTCTACCAAGCCTCCATCGTTTACGCCGACGCTCGCCTCCAGGAGGCCAAGGCGGCTCAGGCACCCAAGGGCTGAGGCCCTGCGGGTCTGCCCGGCCCCCTTGTCCAAGGGGCTGCCGGGGCAAAACAGCGACGCAATCATCGACGTCAGGCGCCCCAGCATTTAACATGCGTGCATTAATTGAATTCTGATGCACTGACTGAGCCACATGACTGAATCGACCGCGCCTGCAGTAGGCCCGTCACGCCGACGCTATGGCGGCGTGTCTGCCGAGGCCCGACAAGCTCAGCGACGAGAGCGGCTGCTGGAAGCTGCGCTGGATGTGTTTGGCACCGAAGGCTATGCCAGCGCCACCATGCGCCTGATCTGCGCCAAGGCTCGCCTGACGGAGCGCTATTTTTACGAGCAGTTCACGGGCCTGGACGATGTCTTTCAGATCCTGCATCAGCAGCTCAGCGACGGACTGATCGAGAGCGTGGCGCAGGCCTATGCCCAGCACCTCTCCCATGCGTCTGACGAGCGCCTGAGGGCCTGCCTCAGGGCCTTCTTTCAGTACATCCAGAACGATCCGCGCCGCGCTCGCATCTTGTTGATGGATGCGGTCTTCACGGGTCGCACCGACGTGATGGACAAGACCACGGCCGTTCAACGCATGCTGTGCATGCTGAACCGCCGCATCGAGCAGATGTACCCGGGCGCGCTCAGCCAGGTCGATGTGGAGCTGATCGCTGGCGGCATTGTCGGCATGGTGATCCACACCGCCACCATCTGGGCAGCCCGAGGCTTCAGCGCTTCGATGGACCAGATCATTGACCACAACCTGTACGCCTGGCGTGGGCTGCATGGGTGGCTGGCTGAGCTGGATGCGGCGTCCAAGGCCGCCACCCTCAAAGCAACACCACCCCAGGCAGGTGCTTGAGCGAGGTCTCACGCATCACGGCCACAAAGTCCTGCACATAGGGCTTGGTGACCACGCGCTGCGGCACCGCGGCGAACAAGCGGCCCGTGAGCCCATCAGCGCCAATGCGGCGTGATTGCACATAGCCCTTGGCGATGTAGCCCGCCACTGCCCAATGTGGCAGCGCGGCCAGCCCCCGCCCACTGGCCACCAGTTGCAGCATGGCCACCGTGAGCTCGGTGGTGCGCCGTGGCGGCGAAATGCCCGCGGGCTTGAGCACCTGGCGCACCAGGTCCAGCATGTCGTCAGGCACGGGGTAGGTGATCAGGGTGTGCTCGGCAAAGTCTGCCGCCTGCAAGAAGGGCTTGTCGAGCAAGGCATGGCCCTTGGGCAGCAGCGCCACCATCTCAAACGCAAAGAGCGGCTGCAGCGCCACGCCTTGCTCGGCCGCATCGGCGCCATCAAGCTCTTCGGGTGAGGACACGATGGCCAGGTCGGCCCGGTCCTGGTGCAGCAGGCCCACCGGGTCGGTCTGAAAGCCCGAGACGATGTCCAGCTCCACCTCGGGCCAGCGCTCGCGCAGGGCGTCCATGGCCGGCATGAGCCAATCAAAGCAGGTGTGGCACTCCACGGCAATGCGCAAGCGGCCTGCCGAGCCATCGACCAGGCGGGCAACATCGCGCTCGGCCTCAGACACCTGGGGCAGCACGGCATCGGCCAGGGCCAACAAGCGCATGCCAGCCGCCGAGAACATCACGGGGTTGGACTTGCGCTCGAACAGCACGGCCTGGTAGTGGTCTTCCAAAGCCTTGATCTGGTGCGACAAGGCCGACTGCGTGAGGCTGAGCAGCTGCGCCGCGCGCGAGAGGTTGCCGCCTTCGCGCAGGGCCATCAGCGTCTTGAGGTGGCGCAACTCCAGCAGCGACTGAACCATGAATTCCTTTCAAGCGGATCACAAAATCATTTCGCTTGAATCATACAGAGCACTTGGGAATGATGCGAAGCATATTCATCGAACAGCAAAAAATCATGATCAAGACTCATACCCTGGGCTTTCCGCGCATGGGCGCCCAACGTGAACTGAAGTTCGCCCTAGAGCGCCACTGGCGGTCTGAAGCCTCGGCCGCCGAGCTTCAATCCGTGGCCCGTGGGCTGCGCCAGCAGCATTGGCAACACCAGCGGGATGCTGGCCTGAGCCTGGTCAGTGTGGGCGACTTTGCCCTGTACGACCACGTGGCCCATCACATCCAGCTGCTGGGCTGTGAGCCCGCGCGCTTTGGCTTCAAGCCTGACGCACCCGAGCTGGGCCGCTACTTCACCATGGCGCGCGGGGTGGCTCAGGAGGCCTCGCATGCACCCGAGGGCAAGGCCTGCTGCGATCACACCAGTCAAGGTGGCCAAGACGGCCACGCCGCCTTGGAAATGACCAAGTGGTTCGACACCAACTACCACTACCTGGTGCCCGAGTTCGACGAGGCGACCTGCTTCCGCCTGAACTCCGAGCGCCTGTTTGACGAAGTGGCCGAGGCCCAGGCCCTGGGCCACCCGGTCAAGGCCGTGCTGCTGGGCCCCTTGAGCTTTTTGTGGCTGGGCAAGGCGCAAACACCCGGCCTGAACAAGCTGGACCTGCTGGACGCCCTGCTGCCGGTGTACCGCCAGGTTCTGGAGCGACTCAAAGCGCAAGGCGTGGAATGGGCGCAAGTGGACGAGCCCATCCTGGGCCTGGACCTGCCCGGTGACTGGGCCTTGGGTCTGGAGCGGGCGTATCACCTGCTGCACGCCGCCGGCCCCAAGCTGCTGCTGGCCACCTACTTCTCACCCCTGGAAGACCGCCTGAGCCTGGCCTGCAAACTGCCGGTGGCCGGCCTGCACGTCGATGCCGTGCGATGCCCGCAAGAGCTGCAAGCGGTGTTGACCTGGCTGCCACCCCACAAGGTGCTGTCGGTGGGCATCGTGGACGGTCGCAATGTGTGGCGCACCGACCTGGACCAAGCCCTGGCCACCTTGCGGCCGGTGCTGGAGCGCCGTGGCGGTGAGCTCTGGCTGGCCCCTTCGTGCTCGCTGCTGCATGTGCCCATGAGCTTGGCGAATGACACCGCTGTAGACCCAGAGGTGCGCCCCTGGCTGGCCGGTGCGCTGGAGAAGCTGCAAGAGCTGCAGTTGCTGCAACGCACCTTGCAGGCTGGCCACGAACAAGGGCAGGACGAGGCCTACCCCACGCTGCCTGCTGACCTGCAAGCCGCCTTGCAAAGCGCCCGCGAAGCCATCGCAGCACGCCGCGCCAGCCAGCGCGTGCACCGCCCTGACGTTGCGCAACGCCTGACCGCCCTGCCTTCGGGCGCCGACCAGCGCCGCCACGCCTTTGCCACCCGACAGGCCTTGCAACGCGCCCGCCTGCGCCTGCCGGCCTTTCCCACCACCACCATTGGCTCTTTCCCGCAAACACCGGAGATCCGCGCCGCACGCGCCGCCTTCAAACGCGGCGATCTGAGCCATGAGTTGTACGAGCTGGCCATGCAGCGCGAGATCGAACACGCCGTGCGCCAGCAAGAGCAACTGGACCTGGACGTGCTGGTGCATGGCGAGGCCGAGCGCAACGACATGGTCGAGTACTTTGGTGAGCAGCTCGACGGCTTCACCTTTTCAAACAACGGCTGGGTGCAATCCTACGGCTCACGCTGTGTCAAACCGCCCATCCTGTTTGGTGACGTGGCCCGCCCCCAGGCCATGACGGTGGGCTGGACCACCTTTGCGCAAAGCCTGACCAAGAGGCCCATGAAAGGCATGCTCACCGGCCCCATCACCATCTTGCAATGGTCTTTCGTGCGTGATGACCAGCCGCGCCAAACCACAGCTGAGCAGATCGCCCTGGCCATCCGCGATGAGGTGGTCGATCTGGAAAGCGCGGGCATTGCCGTGATCCAGATCGACGAGCCCGCCTTGCGCGAAGGCCTGCCCTTGCGCCGCGCCCAATGGGCGGCCTACCTGCGCTGGGCGGCGCGGGCCTTCAGGTTGTCTGCCAGCGGCGTGCGTGACGAGACCCAGATCCACACCCACATGTGCTACGCGGAGTTCAACGACATCCTGCCGGAGATCGCCAGCATGGATGCCGATGTGATCACCATCGAGACCAGCCGCTCGGGCATGGAGCTGCTGCGCGGTTTTGGCGAGTTTGCCTACCCCAACGAGATCGGGCCCGGCGTGTACGACATCCACTCACCGCACGTGCCACGCACGCAGGCCATGGTGCACCTGCTGCGCAAAGCGGCCGAGGTGGTGCCCGCCCAGCAGTTGTGGGTCAACCCCGACTGCGGCTTGAAGACGCGGCGCTGGCCTGAGACCGTGGCCGCTTTGAGGGCCATGGTGGAAGCCGCGCACACGCTGCGATCGGAACAGGCCGAGCCTCGCGCAGCGTGAACCTCGACAAGGTCGGCGGCCAGGGCCGCCCTTGTCACACCGCCGCCATGGGGCGTGCGCAAAATCGACTGTCCTGAGTTGTTGTTGGGATGTCCTCGAATGCGCACCGCCTTTTGCCTGAGCACCCTGGCCCTGGCCAGCTTCATCGCTTGTCACGCTGAACGTGCTTGGGCACAAGCCAAGGAAGCGGCGCCCGGGCTCGACCTGGTCGTCAAAGGCAATTACCAAAATGCCGTGGGCAGCAGCGAAGCCGCCAGCGAAGGCACCGTCACCGCCAAGCTGCTGCAAAGCCGCCCCACCTTGCGCCCCGCTGAGGTGCTGGAGTTCGTGCCCGGTGTGATCGTCTCGCAGCACAGTGGCGACGGCAAGGCCAACCAGTACTACCTGCGCGGCTTCAACCTGGACCACGGCACGGACTTCGCCACCTTCGTCGACGGCATGCCCGTGAACATGCCCACGCACGCCCACGGCCAGGGCTACAGCGACCTGAACTTCCTGATCCCGGAGCTGGTGCAGTCCATCCACTACCGCAAAGGCCCTCATGCGGCCGAGGACGGCGATTTCGGTTCAGCCGGCACGGCCCGCATCCACCTGATGAACAAGCTTCCACAAGGCGTGGCTTCCTTGACCGCGGGCCAAAACGGCTACGGCCGCGCCTTGGTGGCCAACACCAGAGCCTTGAAGACCGGCCAGTTGGTGTACGCCGTCGAGGCCGCCCACAACAACGGCCCTTGGGACAAGCCCGAGGGCTTCAAACGCTTCTCGGGCCTCCTGCGCTACAGCCTGAGCGAGGGCAATGACCAGCATACCGTCACGGCCATGGCCTACAGCGCCAACTGGAAGAGCACTGACCAGGTGCCCCAAAGCGCTGTCAGCTTGGGCTTGATTGGCCGTTTCGGCGCCATCGACCCCAGCGACCGTGGCAACACCCACCGCAACAGCCTTTCGTGGAACTGGCTGCGGGCGCTTGAAGATGGCGAGTTCAATGCCAACGCCTATGTGATCGGCTCGGGGCTGGATCTGTATTCCAACTTCACCTACTTTCTGGACAACCCGACAGAAGGCGACCAGTTCGAACAGGCCGAGACCCGCAAGGTCTACGGCGGCGCACTCAGCCGCCTTTGGACAGGCGCCTTGGCTGGGCATGAAACGCGCAACAGCTTGGGCCTGCAGTGGCGGCATGACCGCCTCAGCCCCGTGGGCCTGTACACCTCGCTCAATGGGCGCCGCACAGGGGTCACCCAGGAAAGCGACGTGAAGGAAAACAGCGTGGGGCTGTACGCTCAGAACGACACCCGATGGCTGCCTTGGCTGCGCAGCGTGGCTGGGCTTCGCACCGACCGCATCAATGCCGACGTCACCAGCAACATCGCCGCCAACAGTGGCAAGGGCAGCGACACCATCACCAGCCCCAAGCTCTCCTTGATCTTCGGCACCTGGGCCAAGACTGAGTTCTTCGTGAATGCCGGACAAGGCTTTCACAGCAACGACGCACGCGGCATGACCGCACAAGTCACGGCCAAGTCGGGTGATGCCATCGACCCGGCCGTGCCCCTGGTTCGTTCGCGTGGCAGTGAGCTGGGCATGCGTACCGAGATCATCCCTGGGCTGCAGAGCTCCATTGCCCTGTGGCAACTCAAGCTTGACTCGGAGCTGGTGTTCGTGGGCGATGCCGGCGAGACCGAAGCCAGTGGCGCTTCCAAGCGCTCAGGCATCGAGATCAACAACCACTACACGGCCACGCCCTGGCTCTTGCTGGATGCCGACCTGGCCTTCTCCAAAACGCGCTTCAACCAGACACAAGGTGAGGCACCCACGCAAGGCCGCTTCGTGCCAGGCTCGGTGCGCACCGTGGTGTCCATGGGCGCCACCGTGAGCGACAAGGGCCCTTGGTTCGGCCAGTTCCAGCTGCGCTACTTTGGGCCACGCCCACTGGTCGAGGACAACAGCATCCGCTCCAAAGCCACGACGCTGGCCTATGCACGCGTGGGCTACAAGGTGTCGCCCGACGTGAAGGTGTCGCCCGACGTGAAGGTGTCGCTGGATGTCTTCAACCTGTTCAACCGCAAAGCCAGTGACATTGATTACTACTACGAGTCAGGCTTGAAGGACTCCAGCGGCCATGTGAGCAAGGCCTTTGACGTGCATTCGCACCCGGCCGAACCTCGCTCCTTGCGCTTGACGGTCACCGCGAGCTTCTGAGGCCGCGGGCACACCAACCCCATGCACGCCGGGGTGGCACCGAAGGCACAGCATCAAAGCTGGCCTGAGCGCCCCGTGAAGAAGGCATCAGGCAAAGCCAGCGTGGCCTCGGCCACATCGAGCAGGCGCTTGTTGTGGTCCATCGCGGCTTTTTGCAGCGAGCGGTAAGCGGCGTCCTCCGTCATCCCCAAGCGGGACATCAAAGCGCCCTTGGCCCGCTCGACCACCTTGCGCTCATGAAGCGCGCGGCGGGCTGCATCGAGCTCCACTTCCATGCTGGCCATGCGGGCCTGCTGGCTTTGCAGCAAAGCCTTGAGGGATTGCTCGGTGG
>JBEANX010000541.1:0-4586 GCA_041165245.1 Pseudomonadota bacterium | reverse complement strand
CCGCGGCAGCGACCACAGTGGCCCCAGGCGCGGGAACAGCAGGAAGAGCACCACCATCAGTGGCAGCCCGTGCAACATGGCACGCAGGGCTTCCTTGCCAGCCTCGGGAATGCTGGGGCGGCCCAGTTGACGTTGGCCCAGCACCAAGCTGGTCAACAAGCCCCAGACCGACACCAACATCAACACGGCCGTGCCGATGCTTTGCCCCTGAAAGAACTGCGTGAGGATCAGAAAAAAGCCCAGGTAGAGGCAGACCAGGCTGTCACGGCGTGCTCGCAACTCGAGGCACTTCAAAGTGGTCAGGATGACGACCAGGGTGATGCCTGCTTCTCGGCCCATCAGGCTTCGGTGTGTGAGCCACGTCATGGCCAGGGTGGCAGCCAGCATCAGCACCAGCATCCAGCGTGGCGGCAAGGGGGCGTCATGCCAGGCCAGGTAAGCCCGCCAGGCCAAGGCCAAGCCAGCGCTGAGGCTGCACCACCAAGGCAAGTGAGTTGCATGCGGCAGCAAGACCAAACTCACCATGGCCAGCAGCCACAGGGTGTCACGTGCTTCGCGTGTCAGTGTGGTGCTTGCTCTGCGCCAGGTCTAGACGGGTTGAGCCAGGGCCTGTGGCAAGTTCATGGCTGCCCCCAGGTGGCCAGCAAGTCCAGGCAAGCTTTCAGGTGCTCCGGCCCCTGGTGGCAAGGCAGTTCATGGCCAGGCATGCGCAGGCCATAGGCCTGTGTGGTGTGCAGGGCTTCCTGTTCAGCCTGAACCAGCCAGGTGGCCAGACGGCTCAGGCGTGCTTCCAGGGCCAGGCCCTGGGTGTCGGCCCAATCGACCCAGCGCTCCTGGCGCACACTCTGTGCCCCCTCGCGGCTCACAGGCGGCAGGCCGCTGGCCATGCGGGTGGCTGACTTCTTCCACGCCACCTGCCGCAGGTTGTCGCCGCGCTGCCATTCGCGCAGTTGCGCGTCGTCACTGTTGGGCACCAAGCGTTGGCTGGCTTGCTGGCCATCGCCTGTGCCCAGTTCAGGCCAGGGTGGGGCATCGGCCTCCAAGGCGGGCCAGATCAGGAGTTTTTGCGCCGGGCGCCAGTAGCCCCATACAGTGAACAGGCCCAGCGGGTAACGGCTGAGCAAGCGAAGGCGAGGCACGGTGTGCCAGCCTCGCGGTGCGGCGGGCAGGCTCACGCTCAGGCTTTGCATTTGCCCTGCGGGTGCATCGCTCCACACTGGTGTTTGTCCTTGTGCGTTCAGCATCAATGAGAAGCTACCTTGGCGCTTCACCCCCGTGCTCAGTTGCACCTCAATTTGCAAAGCCTGGCCGGCATGGCTGCCCGCTTGGTGCCCGAGCGTGAGTGTCAGGCCACGCACATTGCCGTGGCTGCGCGACATGCCGGCCAGGCCCACCCCACCGAGCAAAAAGGCCAGCGCATAGCCCAGGTTGAGTTGCTCATTGATGGCCGCCAGCAGCAGCACGATCACCACCACGGCAAAGCCCAGGCCGCCCCGGCTGGGCACGATGTAAACGTTGCGCTGCGTGAAGGTCTGCGTGTCTCGCCGTGGTGCACGAGCTTCACTGAAGGCTTGCCAGCGCTGAGCCAGTTTCAGGGCCATCGGGGTGCGACCGTTCGTGGCCAAGTGGGATCAAGGTGCGGCGACGGCGTCGAGCAATGCACGCGCTTGGGCCTTGGCGTCCCCCGAGTTTGAGGCTGCCACCACCCGGTGTGCAATGGCGGCCACCCACAGGGCTTGCAAGTCATCGGGCGAGACATGCTGGCGCCCTTGCAACAAGGCCCGGGCCTTGGCCAGCTTGAGCAGCGACAAGCCGGCACGTGGACTCAGGCCTTGCGCAAACCAGCGGCCTTGCCGTGACGCTGCCACCAGGGCCTGCAGGTAGTCCAGCAAGGCGGGGCTCACGTGCACGTGCTGCACGGCTGCTTGCGCAGCTTGCCATTCGGCCATGGGCATGAGGGGGCTGAGTTGCGCGAGTTGCTCTCGCTTGTCCCGGCCTTGCAGCAACTCGCGCTCGGCCTGAGGGTCGGGGTAGCCCAGCGAGACCCGCAGCGCAAAACGGTCGAGCTGGCTTTCGGGCAGCGGGTGGGTGCCCAATTGCTCGGTCGGGTTCTGGGTGGCAATGACGAAGAAAGGCAAGGGCAGGGGGCGTGTCTGGCCATCGACCGAGACTTGCCGCTCTTCCATGGCTTCGAGCAGGGCGCTTTGGGTGCGGGGGCCGGCACGGTTGATCTCGTCGGCCAGCAGCACCTGGGCAAACACAGGCCCGGAGTGAAAGACAAAGCCTTCGGTGGCGCGCTCGTAAACGCTCACACCCAACAGGTCGGAGGGCAGCAGGTCGGCCGTGAACTGCACGCGTGAAAAGCTCAGGCCCAGCGAGCGTGCCAAGGCCTGCGCCAGGGTGGTTTTGCCCACGCCGGGGATGTCCTCGATCAACAAATGGCCATCGGCCAGCAGGCAGATCACGCTGAGCTCGACTTGGCTCTGTTTGCCCAGGACGATCGTGCTAACCTGATCCACGAGTTGCCGCAGTCGGGCGCTGTCGAAACGCGGGGCACTGGCTGGGTTTGAAACAGGTGACGCAGACATGGGTGGGTGTGGGCGCAACATGCGCACAACCTTACCCGAAATAGCCACAGCAAGTGGCAAGGAGACACGCCATGGCCACCGGCTACTTCTCGCATTCGGCCTGTCGCAAGCACGACATGGGTGAGGGCCACCCCGAGTGCCCAGCGCGCCTTGCTGCCATCGACGATCACTTGCGTGCACAGGGCCTCGACGCCCTCTTGCTGCCCGGCGAATGTCCCACGGCCACCATTGAGGAACTTAGCCGCGCCCATGACCAAGGCCATGTGGTCAACCTGCTGGACATGCTGCAGCAACTCTCCTTGTGTGGCGATCACCGCTACCTTGACCCAGACACCCTGGCCATGCCTGGCACCTACGAGGCCGCCTTGCGTGCTGCAGGCGCTGCCGTGGCGGCCACCGATGCCGTGATCGACGGCAAGCTCAGCAACGCTTTTTGCGCCGTGCGCCCGCCGGGCCACCACGCCACGCGCCATGAAGTCATGGGCTTTTGCTTTTTCAACAATGTGGCTGTCGCCGCACGCCATGCCTTGGACGACCGCGGCTTGAGCCGGGTGGCCATCGTTGATTTTGATGTGCACCACGGCAACGGCACGGAAGACATCCTCGTCGACGATGACCGGGTGCTCATGGTCGGAACCTTCCAGCACCCCTTTTACCCGCACACCGGCTTTCACCCCCTGGGCCACAACATGTGCAACGTGCCCTTGCCCGCCCGCTCTGATGGCAAGGCCTTTCGCGACGCGGTGATGTCACGCTGGATCCCGGCGCTCGATGAGTTCAAGCCCGAGATGATCTTCATCTCCGCTGGCTTTGACGCCCACCGCGAGGACGACCTGGGTGGCCTGGGCCTGGTCGAGGCCGATTACGCCTGGGTCACCGAGCAGATCATGGCCGTGGCCCAACGCTGGTCAAAGGGCAGGGTGGTGTCATGCCTGGAGGGGGGCTACAGCTTGTCGGCCCTGGGGCGCTCGGTGGCAGCCCACCTGAAGGTGATGGCGGGTCTGAGCGGCACCTGAAAGCCTTCCGAGCTTGCGCCACAATCGGCGCATGTTTTCGCCCCTTGCCCTGATCGCTCCCGCCGCAGCCAGCGTTGCTGCCCTGGCCTCCGCGCCCAATGCGGCCCGTCAGCATGCCCACGCACTGACATCCACCGAACTCGCAGCGTTGTGGCAACAATTGCTGCAACCCACGGCCTTGCTCGAAGCCGCCGCGCTGGTGGCTTGTTTGGCCTTGTCGTGGTTGCTGGTGCGCTTCTGGCGTGGTCGTGACACCGGCGGCGCAGCGCCGCTGGCGCCTGTCACCGCCTCGATCTGGTTTGGCCGCCACATCTACGACGGTGTCCTCTTTCCCATGCTCGCCCTGGGCCTGGCCCTGATTGCCCGGCGCGCCTTGTTTGGCATGGTGCCCTTGGTGGTGTTCAAGTTGGTGCTGCCCATCCTCGTATCGCTGGCCTTGATCCGCCTCACGGTGAAGGTGCTGCGCGCCGTGTTCCCTGCCTCCTACACGGTGCAAGCCATCGAGCGCACCGTCTCGTGGCTGGCCTGGATCGCCACCGTCCTGTGGGTCACCGGTGTGCTGCCCTTGGTGCTGGAAGAGCTGGACGACATCACCTGGAAGGTCGGGGCCTCGACCCTGAGCCTGCGCAATGTCATCGAAGGCACCTTGTCGGCCGTGCTGGTGATGATCTTGTCGCTCTCGCTGTCGTCGGCCATCGAGGCCCGCCTGCTGCGCGGCGCCACCGACAACCTTTCCCTGCGCAAGATCGCCGCCAACCTCATCAGGGCCATGCTGCTGGTGCTGGGCTTGATGCTGGCGCTCTCGGCCGTGGGGGTGGACCTGACCGCGCTGTCGGTGCTGGGCGGCGGCCTGGGCGTGGGCTTGGGTCTGGGCTTGCAGCGCCTGGCTGCCAACTATGTCAGCGGCTTCGTGATCTTGGCCGAGCGCAGCTTGCGCATTGGTGATTTGGTGAAGGTGGACAACTTCGAGGGCCGCATCACC
>JBEANX010000540.1:0-3519 GCA_041165245.1 Pseudomonadota bacterium | reverse complement strand
GTGGTCACATACATCTGACCCTTGTCTTCGTCGAGCACCACACCGCTGGGGCCACCGATGCCGCTGAGCTTGACGTAGCCAGCGCTGGCGGAGCGGGGGTCGAAGGTGTTGTTCTCAAGTTCGGCGGTGTTGAAAACACCGATCTTGTTCGAACCATAGGCAGTGACGAACAAGGTCTTGCCGTCCTTGGTCACGGCCATTTCAAGCGGCAGCGCCAAGCTGTGGTTCTTGGTGGTGGCGTCAAAGGCGGGGTTGTTGACCAGCTTGGTGTAGTCGATGTGCTTGTTCAAGTGGCGGGCTTGCGACGTGCCATTCTTGATCACGGACACCTGTGCCAAGGCGATCTTGCCTTGCAGCGTGGACTTGCCATAAATGCCAGGGCCTTCGAAGCGCTGCATGTTGTTCACATCCAGGTTCGACACGTACAGGGCACCCGTCACAGGGTTGGCCACCATGTTGAACAAGGTGTTGCCCACAGAGGTGATGGCCGACTTTTCGGTCAAAGTGTTGGCGTCAACCGCAAAGACATCCTTGTCAGGCAGGTTGAAGGGAACGGCCTTGCTCCAGTCGCGCTTGAGCTCGTCTTCCCACTTCTTGGTCGTCTTGTTGTACTTGACGATCATGCCCGTCTCAGGGGCTTCCTTGCCTTGCACGTTGGTGCCAGGGCCGGGCTGGCCGCCAGGGTAAGTCACGCTCTTGACGATGCAAGTCTTGGTGGTGTTGAAGCCATCGCAAACCACCTGCTCGTCGACCGTGGCCGTCTGGTTGCCCGACTTGAACGCCGCGACATACAGCGTGTTGTTGTCAGGGCTCACGGCCAGCGCACGGGGCGTGTCCGCGAAGAAGCTCATGATCTTGGTGGGGATGCCACCCAGAGCAGCGCCCAGGCTGTCAGGGTTGAACACCCAGACGTCCGCACGGCCAATGCCGGGCGTGGTCAGCTTGGGGTCACCGGCGCCAGGCACGTTAGCGATCGACGGGTCGGTGCGGTGCTGGCCACGGTGAGCCGTGGTGATGAAGGCCTTGGCGGGCGAGCCGGCGAAGACGATGTCACGAGGTTCGTCGCCCACCAGCAGGGTGCGGCTGACGCGAGGCGTGCCGTCCAGGCTGACGATGCTGACGCTGTCGGACAGGTGGTTGACCACCCAGACTTCATTGGCAGAGCGCACGGCCACGGCCACAGGCTCCATGCCCACGGGCACGCGAGCGGCCAGGGTCAAGGTGCTGCCATTGATGTTGAAAACATCCAGCGTACCATTGGGCGTGTTGACCACGTACAACTGGGTGCCGTCGGCCGATTTGGCCATGGGGCGCACGTGGCCGCTTTCAAACTCGTAATACGAGGGGGACGCGGCAGAGACCGTCTGCACGGCCGACATCGCGAGCACGACGGGCGCAGCGAGCGCAACCGCCTGAACCACGGTGCGCAGGGCGCCGAAGGCACGCTGTTGACCGCGAAGGGTGGGCTTGAACATGTGAGTTGTCTCCTCGGTTGGGTCCGACTTAGTAAACTTTTGTACAGTTACTCTAAGGAATCCAGCCGGGAGCCGGGTACAGGGAAGCCACCAGTGGACGGCGCTTTCTGAAGGCCACCACCCTGTTCAGGGGGGATGCGATGGGACAAAACCCATTTAATGCGTCATGGTAAACCCGGGATCAGTCTGAACCGAGGATGAGGTTTCGGTAGGCAGCCTCGCCTGCATTCAAGCTGTAGCGGTCGCGGGCGTGCCGGCGAGCTGCCTCACGCAAGGGCAACAAAGCCTTACCCTGCTCCAGGGCACCCACCACGGCATCGGCCATCTCGGCCGTGTTGAAGAAATCCACCAGCAGGCCATTGACGCCATGCTCGATGACTTCCTGCACCGGTGCCGTGCGCGAGCCGATGACCAAGCAGCCACTGGCCATCGCTTCCAGCATGGACCAAGAGAGCACGAAGGGGTAGGTCAGGTAAACGTGCGCGGCTGAGACCTGCAAAACCTGGCGATACACGTCATAAGGCACCTTGCCCAGGATGTGCGTGCGCGAGGTGTCCAGCTTGACTTCGCGCAGCATCTTCTCGCGCCAATGGGGCGAGTCTTTGGGCTTGCTGCCGTAGCTCACGTCGTCGCCGCCCACGATGATGGTGTGGCAGCTGGGGTGAGCCTTCTGGATTTTCTCCAGTGCACGCATGAAGCTGTGAAAGCCCCGGTAGGGCTCCAGGTTGCGCGACACATAGGTGATGACCGGATCTCCCGCCTTGATCACGGTGCCGTTGGGCATCTTCAGCTGGGCTTTGGGGTCAGGCCCCAACAACTCGGTGTCGATGCCCTCATGCACTTGCACGATCTTGGGCTGGTAGATGGCGGGGTGGCGGCTCTTTTGCCAGGCCGTGGGGCTCACGCCCACGTCGCAGGTTTCGAGGTTGAGCAAGTGCAGCGCGTTCCAAGTGCGCAAGCGGGCCAGGCCGTCGAACTCGGTGGGGAACTCCGGGTCGAAGTTCACATCGCTCTCTTCGGTGCCGTAGAACCATTCGCAAAAGTGAATGACCCGCGCCTTGGGGAAGATGTCTCGCGCATACAAAGTCTCGCCCCAGCCAGGGTGCGCAAAGATCACATCAGGCGTGTAGCCCGAATTCTTGAGCTGCTGCAGGCCCCGGGCCACGGCCTGTCCGTGCAGCACGGCGTTTTCCATTTGCCGCAGGTAGTGGTGCTGCTCTTTGCTGACCTCGCGGTGCAGCTTGTACTTGAGCCAGCGCACCTCGGGCATGCCCGGTGCGGTGTCTCGGCCCAGACCCAGGACGTCCCATCCCGCAAGACGGTTCCATACCGGGGCCACTTGCCGGAACTGCCCGGGGAAGTTCTGATGGATGAGCAAGATCTTCATGGGTGGTCTCTGTGCTGGCGCGTGATCAACGCTCTCGCATGCTTTCTTGCGCGTAGGTCTGCACGGGGCTGAGCAGGTAGTCGATCACACGGCGCTTGCCGGTCTTGATCTCGGCCGTGAGGGTCATGCCGGGCGAGAGCCTGATGCGCTTGCCGTCGACATCGATGGTGTTGCTCGACAAGGTCAAGGTGGCCGGGAAGATGGCGCCAGGCGCGCCGGGCTTGGCCGTGCCATCTTTGGTGTCGCGCACGTCTTGCACCACGGCGTCGGCCGAGATGTGGGTGACCTTGGCCGTGATGGTGCCGTAGCGGGTGTAGGGGAAGGTCTCGAGCTTGACCTCGGCCTCCTGGCCCTGGTTCACAAAGCCGACGTCCTTGTTCTCCAGCGTGACATCGGCCGTGACATGGGCCTGATCAGGCACCACCACCAGCAGCACTTGCGCAGGCGTAACCACACCACCCGTGGTGTGCACGGCCAGCTGCTGCACGGTGCCGTCCACCGGGGCCTTCAGGGTCGTGAGGCTTTCGCGCTGGGTGGCTTTGACGCTGTCCTCGGCCAACTGGCGCTGCATCAAGTCAGCCTTGGCATGGCGCTCACCCAGCGTTTTGAGCAGGTCTGATTTCCAGGCCGTGAGCGTTTGCTCAGCCTGCTTGATGG
>JBEANX010000539.1:0-6059 GCA_041165245.1 Pseudomonadota bacterium | reverse complement strand
ACAAGCCGAGGCACAGCCCCCATACATCCCCCTCATTCATTTTGTGATGTCGCTGCGACGTCCTGACAGCCTGCGCAAACAGGGTCGCAGCTTCAAATGGCGAGCCGTGATCCTCGCATCTTTCGCACAAGTCTCAGCCCTGAGCTGCAATCTCCCGCAAGGCCTTCACATAATTGGCCACCGGCTGCCCACCTGAGATCAGGTGGCGCTGGTTCACCACCACGGCCGGCACCGCGCGGATGCCGGCCTCGCTGGCCATGGCCTCGGCCTCGCGCACCTCTTCAGCGTGGCGGCCTTCGTTGAGCACCAACTGGGCTTCGGCCGTGTCCAGCCCGGCCTGCTGCACGCAGGCCAGCAGCACGTTGCGGTCGTCCATGGCCTGGCGCTGGCCGTGGCAGGCCACCAGCAGCGCTTGCTTCAAGGCCAGTTGTGCACTCTGGCCTTGCAAGCCCGCCCAATGCAGCAAGCGGTGGGCATGATTCGTGTTGTAGATGCGGCCACGGCCCTCGGGGCTGAAGGCAAAACCGACCTCGGTACCGCGCTGGGCAATGGTGGCCCTGATCTGGGCCTGCTGCTCAGGCGTGCTGCCGTACTTCTGCGTGAGGTGCTCGCCGATGTCCTGGCCGCCCGGTGGCATGTCGGGGTTCAACTCGAAGGGCAGAAACGCCATCGTCACGGGAAATGCGCCGGGTTCTTCGGCCTGCAGTTGCCGAATGGCTTGCAGCAAGGCGTTGAGGCCAATGGCGCACCAAGGGCAAGAAACGTCGGAGATGAAATCGATGTGCATGGCTGCTTGCTTGACTTGCGTGACTTGCGTGAGTTTGGGCCTGGGGCTTTACTTGGCCAGCTCTTCACGCATGGCGTCGATCACGGCCTTGTAGTTGGGCTGGCCAAAGATGGCGCTGCCCGCCACGAAGGTGTCGGCACCCGCGTCGGCAATGCGGCGGATGTTGTCCACCTTGACGCCACCGTCGATCTCCAGTCGGATGTCACGGCCCGAGGCGTCGATGATCTTGCGCACCTTCTCGGCCTTGCGCAGCGTGCTGTCGATGAAACTCTGGCCACCAAAGCCGGGGTTCACGCTCATGAGCAGCACCACGTCGACCTTGTCGATCACCCACTCCAGCACGTCCAGCGGCATGGCGGGGTTGAACACCAGACCGGCCTGGATGCCCTCGGCCTTGATGAGCTGCAAGGTGCGGTCCACGTGCAAGGAGGCATCGGGGTGGAAGGTGATGATGTCGGCTCCGGCCTTGGCAAAGGCCTGGGCCAGGGCATCGACCGGCTGCACCATCAGGTGCACGTCGATGGGCACCTTGGTGCCGTCGGCTTTGACGGAATGCTTGCGCAGCGCCTGGCACACCATGGGCCCGAAGGTCAGGTTGGGCACGTAGTGGTTGTCCATCACGTCGAAGTGGATCCAATCGGCACCGGCGTCGATGACGTTACGCACTTCCTCGCCCAGGCGGGCAAAGTCGGCAGACAGGATGCTGGGGGCGATGCGGAAGGTGCGTGACATGGGGTGGGCCTTGTTGGGGTCAGGCTCGCATTGTAGAAAGGACAGGCGAGCGTGGCACGCCTGGCAGGCCTAGAAACCCGCAAAGGCAGAAAGGGCGTAGAAACACTGGGTTTGCAGGGCGTGCCTAAAATGGGCCGCATGAGCCAGCCCAAACCTTCTGCCACCCCCGCCCACTTCGAAGTGTCGGTGCACCCCACCTACCTGGAAGAGCACAGCAACCCGGCGCAGCATGAATACGCGTGGTCCTACACGGTGACCATCGCCAACACCGGCAGCGTGCCTGCGCAATTGGTGGGGCGCCACTGGGTGATCACCGATGCCACCGGTCATGTGGAAGAAGTACGCGGCTTGGCGGTGGTGGGCCACCAGCCCTTGATCCCGCCGGGTGAGAAGTTTGAATACACCAGCTGGACGCGCCTGGGCACACCCCACGGCGACATGCGTGGCACCTTTTTCTGCATGAGCGAAGACGCCCACTGGTTTGAGGCCGAGATCCCGACCTTCGGCCTGTCGCGCGCCCACTCCCTGCATTGACTGACCAGCCAAACACCGGCAGCGCCCTGAGCCTGCCGCCGCACCCCGGCATCGACACCCTGCTCTGGCACGTGCCCCATGGTGCCGAGCGTGCCGAGCGCCACCTGTGGCTGATTCAGGTGCTGCGCTGGGTCCGCCAAGGCAATGTGCAGGGCCAACCGCCCCCCCAAGCCACCCAAGCTGCTGTGTCTTACATGCTGGCGCAGTGCCAGGCTCGCCCTGAGCTGAAGCAGCACATCGAGCACCTGCTGGCCCGCTGCCTGGACGACCTGCACGTCAGCGGCCTGCTGGCCGACCATGGCTTTGCGCCCCGGGCGGCCTTCATGAGCGAGCTGAGCGAGCGCTTGCGCAGGCGCTTTTTGCCCGCCAGCCCCGACACCCGTGACCTGAGCCACCTGTTCGGCCTGCTCTTTGACGAGCGGGTGGACGCGCCTTGGCTGGCCGCGCTGAGCGACACCCAACTGGCCCAGCTGGCCGAGCTCTTTGACGGGGCCTGGCGCTTGTTGGCGCGGCCTGGCGGCTGGCGCCAAGATGCCATGGACGCACTGAGCATCCTGGCCGCGCATGTGCGCTCGTCAGGCCTGTCGGCACAGCTGCGACTGCGCCTGGGCGACGGGCCCGAGCTGGCCCACAGCTTCGGGCAGATCGTGCATGTGACCGACCAGGTCATGGAGCAACTCACGGCCCTGCATGGCCCAGGTGAGCACACACCCGAAGCGCTGGCCGCCACCGAGGCCCGGCTGCTTCAGGAGGTGCGCTTGCTGCGCGGCCTGCTCGACGCCTGCACACAGCAGGCCCATGGCGTGCACCAGCACCTGGAGGCACATGGCGTGTCGGTGGACGTGGTCTTTCAGGTGGACCAGCTGCGGGCGCGCTGTGAGCGCATGGCTCAGCTCTTGGACCTGCTGCTCTCGCACGCGCCCCAACGAGAGGTGCGCACCTTGCTGGTCAGCCTGATTGAGGAGGGCGAGCAAAGGCGCAGCCTCCGCGCGCTGTTCAGGCAGCATTACTCGCTGCTGGCGCGCCTGGTGGCCGAGCGCAGCGCAGAGACCGGCGAGCACTACATCACCCGCGACCGCGCTGCCTACTTCGACATGCTGCGCCGTGCCGCAGGCGGCGGCCTCATCATCGCGGGCACCACCTATGCCAAGTTCATGCTGGCCGCGCTGGGCTTGTCGGCCTTCTGGGGTGGCTTTGCGGCGGGCGCCAACTATGCGGTGAGCTTCGTGATCATCCATCTGCTGCATTGGACGGTGGCCACCAAGCAGCCCGCCATGACCGCACCCGCCATGGCCGCCAAGCTCAAGGACACTCACAGCGACGAGGGCCTGGCCGGCTTTGTGGACGAGGCCGCCCACCTGCTGCGCTCGCAAGTGGCGGGCATCGTGGGCAACTTGGCGGTGGTGATCCCGGTGGTGCTGGCGGTGCAGGCGGTGGCTTGGCTGTTGATGGGCCGCCCATTGCTCAGCGTCGACAAGGCCCACCATGTGCTGCACGACTTGACCTTGCTGGGCCCCACTGTGTTTTACGCGGCTTTGACAGGCGTGTTGCTCTTTGCCTCTAGCCTGGTGGCGGGGTGGGTGGAGAACTGGTTCGTGTGGCACCGCCTGGACAGCGCCATGCAGTGGCACCCACGCATGCGAGCCTGGTTTGGCGCGCAAGGCGCCGAGCGCTGGGCCCATTGGTGGCGCGCCAACATTTCAGGGCTGGCGGCCAATGTGTCGCTGGGCATGATCCTGGGCCTCACACCGCCATTGGCCGCCTTTTTTGGGCTGCCCATCGAGGTGCGGCACGTGACCTTGTCGACCGGCCAGATCGCCGCGGCCGTGGGCACCTTGGGCCTGGATGCCTGGCGTGACCCTAACCTGTGGTGGTGCCTGGCGGCCATCCCCTTCACGGGCTTTTTGAACCTGTCGGTGAGCTTCACGCTGGCGCTGCGGGTGGCCATTCGCTCACGCGAGGTGAAGGTGCATGACCGAGCTCGCTTGGCCCGGGCCCTGTTGAGCGCCTTGTGGCGATCGCCTGGGCGTTTTTTGCTGCCGCCTCGCGCGCAACTTGCTCAGGAGTCCTTGCCACCTGCGGCACCCTGATCGCCTTGATCGGCCTGAGGCGGGAGCACCGCGGGCTCGCCGCCCTTGCGGCCTGAAAACATCGTCCACCACACCAGAAACACAAGCAGGGCCAGCGCGCCCAGTGCTTCAAGCAGAATCAGCCACATGATCGGTCCTTGTTTTCATGCCCTGGCCTGCGGGTTGCCAGGTGCACGTGCTCGCTTTGCCCCTGTGGCACTTCGCCGCCAGGCAGCCCCTTGGGTGCGGGCTGTCACGTTGGGCATCATCGCAGCAACGCTCAGTGCTTGCAGTGGTCTGCCGTTCAAAAAGCATGCCCCGCCCTTGCCAGTGCCAACGCCTGCGCCAGCCCCCGCAGCATCTCAACCTGCCCCGCTGCCCAATGGCACCGTGGCCTGGGACCGCGGCAAGGCCAGGTGGGTTCAAGGCAGCTGGGCCGAGGTTCCCGGCTGGGAAAACGACAAGGTGAGCGAAGCCTGGGGTGCCTTGTGGCGCAGTTGCGCCAAGCCTCCATCGGCGTGGGCCGCCGTTTGCGCGCAAGCCAGAGCGCTGGGCGCCGACTGGGGCCGTGACGCAGGCGACGCCACCGTGCGCATGTGGCTGGAGGGCCAGCTGCAACCCTGGCGAATCGAGGCGCAAGAAGGCCAAGCCACCGGCCTGCTGACCGGCTATTTCGAGCCCATGGTCGAAGCCCGCCGCAAGCCACAAGGACCGTTTCTCACGCCCCTGCACCGCCCGCCGGCTGATTTGGGCAAACGCAAGCCCTACCTGAGCCGCGCCGACCTGGAAACCACGCCGGAGGGGAAAGCCGCTCTGGCGGGGCGTGAGCTGGTGCACGTGGCCGACCCGCTGGACGCCCTGCTCGTTCAGGTGCAAGGCTCGACCCGGGTGAGGCTGCTCGACGAGCTGGACGCGCAAGGCAAGCCCAAGGTGCTGCGCCTGGCCTTCGCGGGGCACAACGACCAGCCTTATCAATCGGTGGCGCGTTGGCTGGTCGACCAGGGTGCCTTCCCGCTGGATCAAGCCTCCTGGCCCAGCATCAAGGCCTGGGCGCAGCTCAACCCTCAGCGCGTGCCAGAGATGCTGCGCGCCAATCCGCGCGTGGTGTTTTTCCGCGAAGAGCCGCTGACCCAGCCTGAGGCCGGCCCGTTGGGCGCGCAAGGCTTGCCCTTGACGCCTGGCCGCTCAGTGGCGGTTGACAAAGACACCATGCCCTATGGCACCTTGCTGTGGCTGGACAGCACCGAGCCACAGCCCTGGAGCGCGACGGCGCCCACCCCCAGGCCCATGCAGCGCTTGGTGGTGGCGCAAGACACGGGCGGGGCCATCTTGGGCGCTGTGCGGGCAGACTTCTTCTGGGGCTGGGGCGACGAGGCCTTGGCGCAGGCCGGCCGCACCAAGCAGCCCCTGCGCTTGTGGGCCTTGTGGCCCAGGTGAAGGTCAGTAGGTCTTGTAAGGCAAGAACTTGCCAGACATGACGATGCTGACGCGGTCGCCCGCCGCGTTGGGCTCGCGTTGCAGGTCCATCTTGAAGTCGATGGCGCTCATGATGCCGTCGCCAAACTCTTCATGGATCAGCGCCTTGAAGGTCGTGCCGTACACACTGACCAGCTCGTAGAAGCGGTAGATCAGCGGGTCGGTGGGCACGCTGGTGGGCAAGCTGCCTTTGTAGGGCACTTCTTGCAGCCACAGACGGGCCTCGGCGGGCAAATCAAAGATGTCGCCCAGGATGGCGGCTTGCGCTTCGGTCAAGGTCATCTGGCCCAGGCAGGCGGCGGTGACCCACTCCTTGCTCAGGCCCACTTTGGTGGCCACGTCGGCCCACTTGATGCCCTTGCGGACTTTGGCTTCAACAATCAGGTCGGTCACGTCTTCGCGGTTCATGAGGGGCTCCTTCAGCAATGGGTGGGGTCAGAAATCAAGGGGTGATGGAATGG
>JBEANX010000538.1:0-3547 GCA_041165245.1 Pseudomonadota bacterium | reverse complement strand
CGTGACGGCGCCGGGTGCGCTTCGTTGGCGTGCTTTGCATGGTGTCCACTTATCTCCTTGGTGGACACTATCCTCACGCTTCAGGCTTGGGCTCTCAAGATGCCTTCACCGGACGCTTACGGCTTTCACGCTGCTGGCCCTGTTCATCATTCTTTCCGCGTGAGGCCTCCATGTTCGGCATTCTTGTCAGCGCATTCAACAGTGTCCTCGCCTGGATCGTTCGCTCGGTTCTGGTGAAATTTGTGGTGTTCTTCGCCCTGTACTTCATCACCACAGAGTTTGTCGCAGTCATCACGGGCTTGCTGCCAACGTCCAGCGCCTTGAATGGCGCCTTGTCGGGGATCGCCGCCAACACCGCCTACTTCCTTGATGTCTTTGCGTTGCCACCCGGCTTGTCTTTGGTGGTGTCTGCCTATGCCACTCGGTTCCTGATTCGCCGCATCCCGGTCATTGGATAAGGGGCAACATGCCGATCAACGTGTACACAGGCCTGATGCGTTCAGGCAAGAGCTATGAGGTTGTCTCTCAGGTCATCCTTGAGGCGGTAGCGCAAGGACGGCGCGTTGTGACCAATGTCGATGGCATCGACAGCGATTTGATTCGTGCTCATGTCGCCAAGGTGCGGAAGTTGCCCATTGATGACCTGGGCACTGTCGTTCACTGCACGAACGAACAAGTGTTCTTGCCTGACTTTTTGCCTTTCTACGATGACCAGAAGAGCGCGCAGACCGACACGTTCTGTCAGCCGGGCGATCTCGTTTGCGTTGATGAGGCTTGGCGGTTTTGGGGCACGGACTGCAAGCTGTTGAAGCAACATAAGAGCTTCTTCTTGGAGCATGGACACTTCGTTCATCCTGAGACGAAGGTGGCCTGTGACCTGGTGCTGATGATCCAAGACATGAGCACGCTGAATCGCTTTGTTCGCAACGTCGTGGCCTTCTCGTTCAGGACGCACAAGAAGGTCAGCCTTGGCCTGGCCAACACCTACTCGGTGAACATGTGGGAGGGCTCGAAGATGACGCGGGCCACCATGATCGGCACATGGGTTCGAAAATACGACAAGGCCATCTTCCCTCTGTATTCGAGCTTCAAAGGTGGTGAGCAAGGCAAGACGGTCAACGTCGATAAGCGACAGAACATCCTTGGCAACAAGAAGCTATGGGCCATGGGCGGCGCCATCGTCGTGTTGGGTGCGGTGGGCGTCTATGGCGTAGTTCGCTTCTTTGATTCGTCTCGCTATAGCCAAAAGGCTGTTGCCGCCGCCGATGTGTCTGGCCACGTGAATGGTGAACAGGTGTCAGGGGCACCGCATTCGAGCCAGGCGACGCAACCACACACAGAAGGCGTCTCCGAGACATGGCGAATCGCTGGAACGCTGCAAGCTGGCGATAGAGCCTACGTTGTTCTCGTTGGCGCATCTGGTCGTACCCGCGTCGAGCATCCTTCAGCGTTTCAAGGTACGGGCGTTGCCATGGTTGGCGACATCGATGGTGAGCGCCTTACAGCCTGGTCAGGCTCAACTGCTGCGGCACCCATCCTTCCTGAGGTAAAGAAATGAAGTCCTTGATCTGGATGGCTGTGCTTTACGCGAGCTGTGCTTTTGCCCAAGACGGCGTAACCCCAAGGCAGTCGTTGCCCGCCATGATTGCCGGGCGAGCTGCCGCACCAGTCGGCCCTAAGTCAGCCGCTGCACGCTTTGACTTCCAGTCCATCGGTGTGGCTCAAGTCATTCAGTTGATCTACAGCGAGGCCCTGAGCACTGCATACGTGATCGATCCTGATGTGCTGGCTGATGCGCGTACCGTCTCGTTCAGGTACTCATCGGACAAAGGTGATTTGCGCCAGTTCATCAAGGCCTTTCTGGGGGCGTTGGGATATGCGGTTGAAACCCGTGATGGGGTTGACTTCATCGCCAAGCGGCGTGAGGCTGAGCGCGTTGAGATCGAAGACGAGGCCTTTGTCTACCGGCCCCGGTATCGTGATGTGCCTTACCTCTCTCGACTGCTGTCGCCCTTGTTCAAGGGCACGTTCTCGATCAACAGGTCCGTGCGAACTGCTGAAGTGCCAAAGAGTGACAAGCCCGTGCCCGATGGCTCCGCCGCAGCACTCGTTGACCAAACCGCAGACGCCTTGATCTTCTCTGGATCGACGAGGGAGGTCGAGAAGTTGAAGCGACTGTTGGCGCAAGTCGATGCCGCTGTCGGTGAGGTTCTGGTGCGTGGCGTTGTGTATGAGGTCAATGACACAGACAAGGCAGGGTCGGCTATCGGTGCCCTGGTCAATGTGTTGGGCAGCAAGCTATCAATGGGCTTGGGGACGATGGACAACATCGGCAGCTTCATCCGCTTTAAGAACTCGTCCTTCGATGCGATCTATTCGGCGCTGTCGAGTGACAGCCGCTTCAAGGTGTTGTCGTCACCAACATTGCGCATCAGGTCCGGTGCCAGTGGCAGCTTTTCTGTTGGGCAGGATGTGCCGGTGTTGGGAGCGCTTTCGTACCCTCAAGGCGCAGGGCAGGCCGTGCAGTCTGTTGAGTACAGGTCCTCGGGCGTGCTGTTCGGCATCCAGCCAACGGTGCGGGATGCCGTGATTGAGCTGAACATTGATCAGCAGTTGTCGAACTTCATCGCCACGACCACAGGCGTGAACAACTCGCCCACGCTCACGAAGCGCGCACTGAAGACATCTGTCGGCGTGCAGAACGGCGATGTCATCGTGTTGGGTGGGCTCACCGAGAACAAGGAAACGCAAAGCCGTGATGGCGTGTCGTTCCTTCCTCGCTTCTTGGACTCGAAGGGGTCGGAGAAGTCCCGTACCGAAGTGCTGCTGGTGCTTCAAGTCGAAAGGATCTAGTCATGTCGAAAGCCACTCAAGAAGGCGTCCTGCGTTTTGTCTGCGTTCTGGAACTGTCGGGGCTCGGCCTGCTTGGCCTGGCGTCACTGATCCAGATCGTGAGTGGACTTTACTGATGCGCTGTGCGCGGAATCGGACCCCCCGCAGGTGCTCGACACGTTTCTTGAAAATTTCAAGCGCGCAGGATCAGGCCCCCCAGGTAGCGGCGATCAACCGCTTGAAAATTTCAAGGGGGTGGCACTCAAAGCAGTTTTCCACGGTCATTCATGCCGGTGGGCTTGTTGTACTTCCTCGCGGCCTGATCGGATGGCGACCAGGCCAGCGTGTGTTCTTCACCATAGCTGTCAATCAACTGGTCATCAGTGTTCGGCCCAATAAGGCCCAAAACGGCAGGCTTCTGTCCACGCGCGTGCGGATGGTTAGGTTCCCAGGGCGCCGGCAGCGTCACCTCCGGCACTGTTCTGCATCGTAGGCGTCGGACATGGTTCTTTCACGGGGTCGCCCCCCTCACGGTTTAGTCCGCGATCAATCGCTTGAAAATTTCAAGCGCATGGGCCCGGCACCATCTTGACGGTGTGGCATATTGAACATTGATCAGCAGTCCTCGAACACGTCTGATTGAGTCGCTACGCATAGATCCGGCGTAATTTTTGCACCCCGGATTAGACCTATGAATTGTCAACGCAGGAGCCGG
>JBEANX010000537.1:0-2784 GCA_041165245.1 Pseudomonadota bacterium | reverse complement strand
TGGACACCACCGAATACGGCACCTGGCTGCCACGCTTGGCCAACTCGTCGGCAATGGCTGCGCGAACCTTGTCGGCAGTGCCCACAGGCACTGTGCTCTTGTCGACCACCACCTTGTAGTCCGTCATCAAACGGCCGATGTTGCGGGCAGCGGTGAGCACGTATTGCAAGTCAGCTGAGCCATCTTCGTCAGGCGGCGTGCCCACGGCGATGAACTGGATGGTGCCGTGCGCCACCGCGCGTGCCACATCGGTGGTGAAGGCCAAGCGGCCTGCCTTCACATTGCGTGCCACCACTTGGTCCAGGCCCGGCTCATGGATGGGGATGCCCCCTTCTTCGAGGATG
Organism: Pseudomonadota bacterium; assembly: GCA_041165245.1. GTDB lineage: Bacteria > Pseudomonadota > Gammaproteobacteria > Burkholderiales > Burkholderiaceae_C > Aquabacterium. Next base: position 2,440 of record JBEANX010000537.1, on the reverse strand, counting down.
CGGATCTTGTTGGCGTCTACGTCTAGGCAGAGGACGTCATTGCCCATTTCTGCCAGGCAGGCGCCTGTGACCAAGCCGACGTAGCCGGTGCCAACAACTGAGACTTTCATGGTGCGTGTGCGGGTGAGGTGCAGTGAGGTCTGCGAGCGCAATGCGCGGGTCAACCCGACATTTGTGCTGCAAAGCTGGGAGAATACCAGCCCATGTCTGCCGCAACACTGACGCCCACTGCCACACCTCACCTGTCCGTCCTGATGTACCACCAGGTGGGGGTGTTTTCACGTCCAGCGGCACACCGCGCCGTGTTTTGCCATGTCGATCGCTTTCGGGCGCAAATGGCCTACCTCAAAGCCATGAATTTCTCGGTTCTCAGCCTTGATCAGGCTCGTGCCTGCCTTTTTGAAGGCAAGCCCTTGCCCGGCAAATCGGTGGTCCTCACGTTTGACGATGGCTACGAGAACTTCCGCGAGCACGCATGGCCCATCATGCAAAGGCATGGTTTCCCGGCCACCGTGTTCCTGGTGAGTGATTTGCTGGGCAAAACATCCCGCTGGCTGGGCAGCGAGTTCGCAGAGCACCCACCCCTCATGAGCGCCAGCACCGTGCGCCAGTTGGCCAGCGAAGGCGTGAACTTTGGCTCGCACGCCCGCAGCCACCCCCGGCTTTCACAGCTGGACGATGCCCAGATGCGCAGCGAGGTGTTCGACAGCAAATCCGCTCTGGAAGATGTGCTGGGCCGCGAAGTGCCTGACTTTTGCTACCCCTACGGCGACTACAACGCGCGCACCGTTGAATTGGTGCAAGAGGCTGGCTACCGCACAGGGCTGACCTGCATCAAGGGGCCTGCCAACACGGCATACAACCCGCTTGAGATCCCACGCAAGGCGATTTCCTATGGCGACAACCTCATCGGTTTTGCCTGGAAGCTGCATGTGAAGAACAAGCGCAAAGGCTGATTCCTTGCCTGCACCGCGCATCTTGATCATCCGTCTGTCGGCCCTGGGCGACGTGGTGATGGCCTCTGGCCTGATCCCTGCCATCCGCGCCCTTCACCCTGATGCTCATCTGGCCTGGCTCACCGAGCCACCGGCAGCGCCCTTGCTGCAGCACAACCCTGGCCTGAACGAGGTGATCGTGTGGCCCAAGGAGCGCTGGAAGCAGCTGTGGAAGGCGCGCCAGTGGGGTGCACTGTGGAAAGAATGGCGCGCGTTTCGCCACAAGCTGCGCAGCGAGCGTTTTGACCTGGTGCTCGACGCCCAAGGGCTTCTGAAAAGCGGTGTGTGCGCCTGGCTGACAGGCGCTCCGAGGCGCATCGGTTTGCTCTCACGCGAGGGCAGCCAGTTCCTCGTGCACGAAACCATCGCGCCGCCCACCGCCGAAGTGGACGACGGCATGAGCCGCGAATACCGCTTCCTGGCTCAGTACCTCGGGGCACCGACCAGTGCCTTCTGGCCCTCACTGGTGCCCGGACAGGCCGCCACGCAGGCCGCGCAACAAGCCTTGCAGACCCATGGTTTGGGCCAAAGCGGCTCACCGCAGCATGTGGTCATCGCACCGTTCACCACGCGGGCCCAAAAACATTGGTTCAACGACCACTGGCAAGCCTTGATCAGCCAGATGCAAGAACAAGGTTTGGCGGTGGTGATGCTGGGCGGCCCCAGCGACACGGCGGAAGCCACCAAGCTCACCACCCAATGCCCAGGCCTGATCAACCTGGTGGGGCAACTCAAGCTCAATGAAAGTGCGGCCGTGATCGCCAGCAGCCGCCTGATGGTGGGTGTGGACACCGGCCTGACCCACATGGGCACCGCCTTCAAACGCCCCACTGTGGCGCTCTTTGGCTCGACCCGCCCTTACCTGGATGGCCGCACGCCCAGCACCCATGTGATGTACGACGCCTTGAGCTGCTCGCCCTGCCGGCGCCACCCCACTTGCGGCGGCACCTTCGATTGCATGCGCCAACTCACGCCCCAGCGCGTCTGGCAAAGCGCCCAGACCCTGATGGAGCTGCACGCATGAAGGTGCTTCATGTCGAGGCAGGCATGCACCTGTACGGTGGCGCCCTCCAAGTGGTCTTTCTGATGCGCGGCCTCAAAGCAAAGGGCGTTCAGAACGTGCTGGCCTGCCCGGTCGGCAGCGCCATGGCCCAGGCCGGTGCCGAACATGCAGAGGTGCACGCCATGCCCATGAAGGGCGACGCCGATGTGGGCCTGCTGGGTCGCCTGCGTGCCTTGATTCGCCAAACGCGCCCTGATGTCATCCACCTGCACAGCCGCCGCGGCGCCGACCTCTGGGGCGCACTGGCTGGCCGGCTGGAGGGCATCCCCGTGGTGCTCAGCCGCCGTGTGGACAACCCCGAACACCCGTTGGTGGTCAAGCTCAAGTACCGCTTGTATGACCGCGTGATCACCATCTCTGATGGCATCCGCCAGGTGCTGCG
>JBEANX010000536.1:0-3562 GCA_041165245.1 Pseudomonadota bacterium | reverse complement strand
TCGGAGCCTTCTACAGCCTGTCCAAGCGCACCACGCTGCTGGCCCTGGCCGAGACCATGCACAACGAAGACAACGCGGGCTTCCGTCCCTCCGGCTCGGCCGGCGTGAGCCCCAACTTCGCGGCTGCTGATGTCAATGGCCAGACCATCAAGGGCGTGCAGTTCGGTGTGATCCACAAGTTCTGATCATGGCCACCGGCTCAGGCCATGCACGCGCTTCAGGCGGTGCCAGCTTGAGCCAGCTGCCTGCGCAAGGCCGCCAGCCAGGCCCGCATCGAGGGTGTGGCTGGCGTGTCCTGGCGCATGAGCACGCCCACGGGTTCGGCAGAGGCATCGGTCAACCAGGGGATGGCCCACAAGGCCCCCTGTTTCACGTCCGGCACCACCGTGCTGGCTGAGGTGATCCAGACCATGTCGCTGCTGAGCACCAGTTGGCGCGCCAGAGACACATCCAGCGTTTCCAGCCTCGGCGTGATCTCCATGCCGTGCGCCCTCAAGACACTGTCGGCTTGATGTCGGATGGCGGTTCCTGCACTGGGCACGATCCAGGCACATTGCCCCCAAGCCTCAACACCCGCAGGCGCAGCCACCATGGGGTGCGCCGCTCGCACCACGGCCACCATGGGTTCAGCCGTGAGGTGCTCGTAGGTGAGCCCCACCATCTGTGCGGGCTCGGCAAAGCGCCCCACCACCATGTCCACCTCGCGTTGGCTCAAGCGGGCCAGCAAGACCGGGTTCGAGCCTGTGCTCAGTTGCACCGCGCTCTGCGGCCGCTCGCGCCAGAAGTCCAGCAAGGCACGTGGCACCAGCGCTGCCGCCATCGTCGGCAAGGCCCCGATGCGCAAGACATCCATGCCCTCTTCACCCTGCACCGACTGCAAGGCCAGGCCCAGGGCGTCCAGGCTCTGGGTGCCATGGCGCACAAACACCTCGCCTTCGGGCGTGAGCACGGCGCCTTTGCGACTGCGCTCGATCAGCACACAGCCCACGATGTCTTCCAACTCGTCGAGCGTCTTGCTGACTGCCGGTTGAGACACCGCGAGCACCTCGGCTGCGGCCCGCAGCGAGCCCTGACGGGCCACGGTCACCAGGGTCTGCACGTGTCGAAGGCGGATGCGATTCAGTCGGCTGCTCATGCTTAATCATAACCAATGGTTAATTAAAATTGGAATCACTTTCAATTTACATAACCCAAGCACCCATCTAAAGTGCCATCCAGCCCAAAGAGGAGACCGCACATGACGCTGCCCACCGACGCCCCCAAGATCATCACGAGCCTCAGCCCGCGCGACTGGACAAACCAGCCGCCTTACATGACACCTGAGTACAAGTCGACCGTGCTGCGTGCGCCCACCCGCCCCCTGCTGCCCATCAGGGCGCAGTTGAGCAACCTGCATGCGCCCGTGTATGGCCATGAGCAGATCGGCGAGTTGGACCACGACCTGACCCGCAACGCTGCCCGCAATGGCTCACCCCTGGGTGAGCGCATCGTGGTCAAAGGCCGTGTGATGGACGAGCGTGGCCGCCCCGTGCGCAACACCCTGGTCGAAATCTGGCAAGCCAACGCCGCCGGCCGTTATGTGCACAAGGTGGATCAGCACGACGCACCGCTGGACCCGAACTTCCTGGGCGCTGGCCGTACCCTCACTGACTCGGAAGGCCGCTTCAAGTTCTACACCGTCAAGCCCGGCGCCTACCCCTGGGGCAACCACTTCAACGCCTGGCGCCCCAACCACATCCACTTCTCGCTGCTGGGAGACTGCCTGGCCAGCCGCCTGGTCACGCAGATGTACTTCCCCGGCGACCCCTTGCTGGAGCTGGACCCGATTTTTCAGGGCATCCCTGCATGCGCCCGTGAACGCCTGGTTTCGCGCTTTGCCATTGATGTGACCGAGCCTGACTTCGCCCTGGGCTATGAGTTCGACATCGTGCTGCGCGGTGAGGCCGAAACCCCCTTCGAAACCAAGCGTTGAGACCACCACACACGAGGCAACCCATGACACACGTTCTGGCTCAAACCCCATCGCAAACCGTCGGCCCTTACTTCGCCTACGGCCTGACCCCTCAGCAATACGGCTACGACCACCACAGCCTGTTCACACCCGTGCTGGCGGGCCCGCGCGCCCAAGGCCAAGCCATCGAGATCACCGGCCAGGTGTTCGACGGCAATGGCCGGGTCGTCAATGACGCGATGATCGAGATCGCCCACGCCAATGCACAAGGCCAGGCGGTGGCCACCTACGCCCAATCCAAGGCGGGTGACTTCACGGGCTATGGCCGCTGCGGCACCGGCGTGGAGGCCGAACGCCACTTCCTGTTCCGCACCATCAAGCCCGGCGCCTGTGCCCCTGGCGAAGCGCCGTACGTGAACCTGATTGTTTTCATGCGCGGCCTGCCCGTGCATGCCTTCACCCGCATCTATTTCGAAGACGAAGCCAGCAATGCCGAAGACACCGTGCTGCAGTCGGTGCCTGCCGACCGACGCGCCACCTTGATCGCCAAAAAGGAAGACGTCAACGGCGTGTTTCGCTACCGCTTTGACGTGCACATGCAAGGCCCCCAAGAGACCGCGTTCTTTGACCTCTGAACCTTGAGCTTTGACGCACACTGAGCCATGCCCCAAGCCCCCCACGAAGTTTTCTTGTCCACCCCGAGCATGCTTGGTCTGTTTGACGACACGGCCCTGGTTCAGGGCATGCTGGATGTCGAAGCCGCCCTGGCGCGCGCGCAGGCCTCGGTGGGGCTGATCCCGCCTGAAGCGGCACTGACCATCACGGCCTGTGCCGACGCCTCGCGCCTGGATGTGCCAGGCATCATCGCGGCCAGTGGCCGAGCTGGCACCTTGGCCATACCCTTGGTCAAGGCACTCACCGCTGCTGTGAAAGAGGCCAGCCCGCAAGCTGCGGGCTTTGTCCACTGGGGCGGCACCAGCCAGGACGTGGTCGACACCGCCATGGTGTTGGCCACGCGCCGCGCCCTTGAGCTGATCGATGCCGACCTGCAAAGGCTCATCGCAGCCTTGCTGGACCTGGCCGACCTGCATGTGGACACGCCCCTGCTGGCTCGCACGCTCATGCAGCCTGCACAGGTGATCAGCCTGGGCCTGCGCCTGGTGGGCTGGATCGCGCCGCTGGTGCGTGCCCAAGACCGCCTGCAACGTCAGGCCTCACAGGCCCTCGCGCTGCAGTTTGGCGGCGCGGTGGGCACGCTGTCGTCGTTGGGTGAGCAAGGCCCTGCGGTGGCCGCCGCCCTGGCGCAGGAACTCAAGCTGCGCTTGCCGCCCGGCCCCTGGCACACCCAGCGCGACGACTGGGTGGCCCTGGGCTGCGAGCTGGGTGTGTTGTGCGGCTCGCTGGGCAAGATCGCCACCGACCTGTCGCTCATGGCCCAGCCCGAAGTGGGCGAGATGACCGAGCCCGAGGGCGTTGGCAAAGGCGGCTCCTCGGCCATGCCGCACAAGCGCAACCCGGTGGCCTGCATGACGGCCCTGGCGGCCGCGCACCGCGCACCGCACCGCGTGGCGGCCTTGCTGTCCACCATGGGCCAGGCCTTCGAGCGTGGGC
>JBEANX010000535.1:0-6123 GCA_041165245.1 Pseudomonadota bacterium | reverse complement strand
ATCCCACAGCACGCCGTGGTAAGCCAGCTCTTCGATGATGGCTTTCTTCTGGTCGGCATCGGCCCAGCGGCGCAAGAAGGTGTCGAGCGACGCGTATTGTTTCTTCACGCACTCGCGGGTGTAGTCCTTCATGGACTCGGTGATCAGCTTGCCATTGGGGCCGTAGTACTGCACGCGCTCGGCCACCACATGTACCGTGACTTGGGACTCAGGCACCACGTATTTGATTCGACCGCTGCCGGTGTTGCCACCAGCACCATCGCCTTGGTCCGTGCTGCCCTCATCGCCCGGCTGCGGGTCTGAACCGCCACCACCTGCCGTGCCTGGTGGCGTGACATCGTCAGGAGGCACGAGGTCGTCATCGCCCTTGGGCTCGTAGATCTGGACCGGGTCACCGTCAAAGGCCGGGTCAGCAAACAGCTCCGTGGCCTTCTTGAAGTCCATGATGGTGAACCAGAACTTGTTGAAGTCTTCGTTGATGCGGGTGCCGCGCCCGATGATCTGCTTGAACTCGGTCATCGACTTGATGTGCTGGTCCAGCACCACGAGCTTGCAGGTCTGCGCGTCCACGCCCGTGGTCATGAGCTTGCTGGTGGTGGCGATCACCGGGTAGCGCACCTCGGGGTTGATGAAGTTGTCGAGCTCGGCCTTACCGTCTTTGTCATCGCCGGTGATGCGCATGACGTACTTGCGGTTCTCCTTGACCCGCTCGGGGTTGAGGTTCACCAGGGCCTGTCGCATGCGCTCGGCGTGGTCGATGTCATCGCAGAAGATGATGGTCTTCTGGAACGGGTCAGTGGCCTTCATGTAGGCCGTGACCTTTTCGGCCACCACCTGGGTGCGCCCCTCCAACACGAGGTTGCGGTCCATGTCCTTGAGGTTGTAGATGCGGTCCTCAATGGGCTGGCCATTTTTGTCGACCATGCCCTTGGGTGGGCGCCAGCCTTGCAGGTCTCGGTCGAGGTCGATGCGCACCACCTTGTAAGGTGCCAGGAAGCCATCTTCAATGCCTTGCTTGAGCGTGTAGCTGTAGACCGGCTCACCGAAGTAATGGATGCTGGAGACCTCTTTGGTCTCCTTGGGCGTGGCTGTCAGACCCACATGCGTGGCACTGGAGAAGTAATCCAGGATCTCGCGCCAGGCCGAATCATCAGCGGCGCTGCCACGGTGGCATTCGTCGATGACGATGAGGTCAAAGAAGTCGCGCGAGAACTGCTTGTAGATGTTCTTGTCTTCATCAACGCCAGTCACGGCCTGGTAAAGCGAGAGATAGATCTCGTATGACGTGTCGATCTGGCGCTTGCCGATCTTGGTCATGGCCGCGCCAAAAGGCTTGAAGTCGTTGTTCTTGGTCTGGTCGACCAGGATGTTGCGGTCGGCCAGGAACAAGATGCGCTTTTTCTGGCGCGACTTCCACAAGCGCCAGATGATCTGAAAGGCCGTGTAGGTCTTGCCGGTGCCCGTGGCCATGACCAGCAGCACTCGGCTTTGGCCCCGGGCCACCGCTTCGACCGTGCGGTTGATGGCATTGGTCTGGTAGTAGCGGGGCATGCGGCCTGAGCCGTCGTCGTAATACGGGGCCTCAACCTTGGCACTGGCCGCAGGGTCCAGCCCCTTCCATTGGCAGTAGCGCTCCCAAAGTTCCTGCGGGCTGGGGAACTGATCAAGGTTCAGTTCGGTTTCAAGCTGGGCGCCGGTGCCGGATCGGTCATGAAACAAGAAGCCATCGCCATTGCTGGCGAACACAAAGGGCACATCCAAAGCTTCGGCATAGCCAAGGGCTTGTTGCATGCCCGAACCCACGGAGTGCTTGTTGTCCTTGGCTTCAATGACCGCCAGGGGCACATTGAGCTGGTGATACAGGACATAGTCGGCTCGCTTGGAAGTGCCACGGCTGTGAAGGCGACCACGAACAATGATGCGCCCGGCCGTGAAGCTCACCTCTTCGCGCACCTGGCGCAGCAAGTCCCACCCGGCAGCGGTGAGGGCTGGCGTGATGAATTTCGTCCGGATATCTGCTTCCGACAGCCCGCTCTTGTCCATGCGCCACTCCCTGGCTAACAACATCTGGCGCACCGTCTGACGGGTACCTTGCCAACTTTGACGCAGATTTTACAGACAAGGCACCTTCATGGGAGGAGGCCCCCACCACTTGAAGGGGGCCATCGCAAAACGGGGCGTGGTGCGGTCACAGCCTGGAGCGCCCTTGCTCCACGTCCCTGCGCAGGAACTTCGGCATGGTCGCCTCACTGGCCACATCCATCTGGACCGATTCGCGCTTGGATCGCAAGCGTGTGGTCAGCGTTGCAGCGCTGTAAAGCAACTCCTTGCCCAGGTGTTGGGCGTCTCGCTCGGCCAGCAAGCGCTGCATGGCCTCCAGGATGTGGCTCACCCATTGGCTGGCGCCGTATTCACGCTGTGCCGCTGAAAGCAGCTCTTCAGCTGCGCCCCAGTCACCTCGCTGTGCAGCCTGCCGCACGTTCTTCAAGGCCTGCGCAGCGCTGACTTCCGTCCATCGACGCGTGACCAGTTCATCGGCTGGCAGCGCCGCCCAATCCGTGGCTGGCAGCACGGGCAAGCGCAACTCAGCGGCATCCAGCAACACAGACTGCCCCTCACCACCGCGCCCCGAGACAATTACCTTGAGCAAGGCAGCGCCAGTGCGCGCCAAGCCCATGGCTTCGGCAGAGACTGTCACGCGCAGCAAGGCCCAGCCTTCGGCCTCATGGGCCAGATCAGGCAAAGCGTAGACGCCGTCGACATTCGGGTGGTCATTGAGCATCTCAATCTGCACGCCCTTGGCGGGCTTGATGGACAGACGCACCTCGCTCAAACAAAGGCTGGCCAGCATCTCAAGCTCCTTCTCAAAAGGCGCCATGAGGTCGTCGGCCGTGTGGCCGTAGTAGTGGCCGCCACCACCTGCGCGAGCCATGGCCACCATCAAATCTTCGTTGAAGCCATTGCCAAGGCCATAGGTGCTGGTGGTGATGCCCAGCCCTGCCCATTCACGGCATTGCGCGGCGATCAGATCGGGCTCGACCTCGCCCACATTGGCCTCGCCGTCCGACAACAAGATCACTCGGCGCAGCCCCTGCTTGACGGCCTGAGCCAGCGCCTTAGCGCCTTCCAGCCAGCCGCCATGTAGCGCAGTACAACCACCCGATTCAATGCGACCAATGGTCTGGCTCAAGGCCTGGCCGTTGCCGACTTCAGCCGCTGGCCAGAGCAGCTTGACATCCTGGTCGAACTGAACAAGGGCCACACGGTCATGGGCTCGCATCCGCGATACCACCCATTGAGCGCAGCGCTTGGCTTGCTCCAGGGGGCGCCCTTCCATGGAGCCTGATGAGTCGATCACCAAAGCGAGCGCTTGGGCGGGGCGAGGCCTCTCCTCCGCGGCAGTAGGCGGCACATCAGGCGCCTGGATGCGCACCAGCAGCTCGAACGCATGACTGCCGCCATCACGCAAGGCCGGCTTTGACGGGGCCAGCACGATCTGCGCCTGATTGTTGTTGAGGGCTCCGGTGTGAGACATGTTCATGGCCTGCGCTCCTTGGGTGGTGAATGTCAGGCTCAGTTTGGCAAGGCACAAGCTCAAAACATGAGCCCATGAAATTAATCTTTGGCCGAGGCAAAGGCTCACCTCCTGAGCTTATGGTGTTGGTGCCGATCGAGGAATGAGCCACCGTGCCGACAATCTTGTGAGCCAGACCATTCGCTCGCAAGCCCAGCAAGCGTGAGGACGATAAGGAACGCTGGCCGGCTCAATTGAAAGTCGGCACTTCGCTCCGAAGTGGCTCATTCTTGCATCGGCGCCGACACCCAAGGTCTTTGGCGATGCCGAGGCATTGGCACAGCGAATTGCAGCCATCTTGCTGTGCATCCTCGACTTGCCAAAAGTGGAAGCGCAAGACATCGCCTGCCGCCCCTTGCCTCAAATTGAACTGCCAGTCAATCCGTTTGCTCAGCTTTGAGGCGCTGGCCCTCCATGGTGCGGATGCACAGGGGCATGAAATCCCTGATGTGGGAGTTCCTCGAACCCAGCAAGCGCTGGGCTCACCACCGAAACGAAAACGAAGTCCTGCAACCCCGTGTTGAACAAGCCATGAACTGCGCCGATGGGGGCAATGGCGATGTCACCCGCTGCGATGCTCACCGTCTTGCCAGATTCATCGACCTGATACTCGCCAACACCCGAGATCACGGTCCACGTGTCCTGACCACGGGGATGCACGTGCGGATGGATGCGCTGCCCTGGTTTGACCGTCCAGGCGACAACGACAGCGTCCGTCGTTTCACGCACGACAGAGCGAATGGGCGCCACCTCACTTGGCTGCAGGTGATCAGCCACTTGAAAAACTCGTTGAGACATCTGAAAACTCCAGCGTGCTTTGAGTCCAATGAGCAAGCGTGATGCCAGCTTTTCGCCGATGCCGACTGATCACCCCACGGCCATCGGGCAAAACACCAGACATCACATGCAGGTGGCACACCGATCAACAAACCACCTGACAAGCCGGCGGTTTGAGTGGCGTGCCAGGGGTCATCACGCGAAGCGGGCAAGTGCCCAGCCAGCCAAAGCGATGTGCAGCAAGGTGATCTACACCGACAGCGTGTGAAGCCGCTTGAAGCGCTGGGGGGCGCCAGCGTCGGTGGCTGTGTTGATGGCTGGCATCAGCACCTGACGAGCTGGCACCGTGGACACAGTGATCGCGAGCATGGCCAGCGCAGACATGCCATCCCGCCCCCACAACAACATGGCTGCAAGTGCTGAGGTGCCCATCACGAAAAGGTAGAAGTGAGGAAAGGCCAGCCGCAAGGCGCTGCGGGCCTGAGGCATGGGCATGGCAGAGAACAAAAAAGGTGCAAGGCCAAAACTGTACAAAACCATGCCCCCGAACAGCAAGGCAACACACCACAGGCTGGCGATGTTCATCATTTCGGCTGCTCCATGCGGCGGGCCAGGGCTTGCAGCCGGGGCCGAAGGCGCAGGAAGGCCACATAAGCCCACTCCAACGCCGTCAAAGCGCCGGGCAGGCGTGCCAGGCGTGCCAGCCAGCGCCAGCCGGGCAGTCGCTCCCACATCGCAACAAAGGCAGCCGCGCCGTCAAGGCGAAGCCCATCGGCTCGCTGGACATGAAAGCGTGCGAGCAGCTTGGCCTGCTCCTGAGGCGACATGGTTCGGTCTGCGGCGCAGACATCGACGAAGCACAGCGCGCTGTCTGCTTGCTTTGCAGCCAGTTGCTGCAGATGCGCAATCTCACGCCGGCACAGCGGGCAGCCCCCGTCGTAAAGGACGGTCAGAACGTCGGGCGGGGTTGCGTCGGTCACATCAATTCCTGGAGGTGAGGGGCGGGTTGGGCAACGCGATCGATCAGCTTACCGCTGCAGACAAGCCGTCGCCATGCATGGTGTTCCGGGGCATAGACGGCGAGTACTCAAGAGGCAGTCGAGCCTTGGACACAAGAGATGGCACATCCCTCAACAAGCCCATGGGGCAGCCGTGTCAGCTGCCAATGGCCCGCGCCTGCACCCCCATGTCCACCCAACTCTGAGGGTGGCAGCTGAAGAGCAACACCTGATGGCGCATGGAGGCATCAAACACCACGCGCTTCATCATGGCCAGCCGGTCGTCGTCGCTGTGCACCAGGGCGTCGTCCAGGATGATGAGCGTGGGGCGGCCGGCCTCACGCAGCAAGTCGGCATAGGCAAAACGGCTGATCAGGGCCAACTGCTCGCGGGCGCCAAAACTCAGGGCGTCAAAGCCGCCGACCTCAAGGCCACCGGCCAGCCCCGAGCGGGTCAATTCCGTGGGGACCAAGGTATTGCTCACGGCCACAGAGGCCCCAGGGAAGAGCAGCCCCAGGTAGTGCTGCAGGTGCTTTTGCAAAGGGGCCTGCAGGCGCTGCAGCGCTGCTTGCCGCTTGGCCTCAAGGCGAGTGCGCAGAAGCTCCAGCGCGTCGGCCCTCAGTTGCAGCTCATGCTGGCGGCGCTCAGCGCGGTGCCACTCGCCTCGGGCCAAAGCCAGCGCTTCTTCCAGGCCTTGCGCACCTTGTTGCACCAGGGCCTGCTCCACCACAGCGATCTGGGTGCGACGGTCCTGGTGCGCCAACTGCGACTGGG
>JBEANX010000534.1:0-3652 GCA_041165245.1 Pseudomonadota bacterium | reverse complement strand
CGTGAATAAATATCATAAGAGCGCTCACCACGGCCCGACTGTTCAATCACCATCGGCACCATGCCGAGACCCTGGATTTCCTGTGCGCTGTTGCGAATGATCATGGAGTTTCCTGCGTTGTTGAAGAGCTATCAGAAGTAAATAAGGGCTTGCGTACAAAACACAAGCCCTTTTATAACAAACCCGACTGAGGCTTAGTTTTGGCCCATCAGCTCATCAAATGCCAAGGCTTTTTCGACCACCTGGGCCTTGCCCAGCACGAAGTCGGTCACGTTGCTTTCGATCACGATGGCTTCGACTTCGGCCAGACGCTGGTTGTCGCTGTAGTACCAACGCACCACATCGGCAGGCTTTTCGTAGCTGGCAGCCAGCTCGTCGATATGGGCCTTGATCTGGTCCGTCGTAGCTTGCAGCGTGTTGCTACGCACCAGCTCGGCAACCACCAGGCCCAAACGTACGCGGCGCTCTGCCTGGGGACGGAAAATATCGTCAGGAATCGGCGCTTTGTCAGCGTCCTTGATGCCGCGTTGCTTCAAATCGGCGCGAGCACCTTCCACCATGCGGTTCAACTCGGACTGCACGCTGGCGTTGGGCAAGTCCAGCTCGGCCTTGGCAATCAGCGCATCCATCACTGCTTGCTTGTTGCGCGCCAGGACACGGAACTTGACTTCGCGTTCCAGGTTCTTGCGGATGTCGGTACGCAAGCCTTCGACCGTGGCATCTGCAATGCCCAGGGACTTGGCCAGTTCTTCGTTGATTTCAGGCAGGTGGGCTGCTTCGATCTTCTTCACGGTGACCATGAAGTCGGCTTGCTTGCCGGCCACGTCCTTGCCGTGGTAGTCGGCAGGGAATGCCAAGGGGAAGGTACGGCTTTCGCCGGACTTCATGCCGCGCACGGCATCTTCAAACTCTTTCAGCATCTGGCCTTCGCCGACCAGGAACTGGAAGCCTTCGGCCTTGCCGCCGTCGAAAGGAACGCCGTCGATCTTGCCTTCGAAGTCGATGGTCACGCGGTCGCCGTCGGCAGCGCCTTCAGCAGCGGGACGCTGGTTGAAGGTGCGGCGTTGCTTGCGCAGGATATCGACGGTGCGGTCGATGGCAGCGTCGTTGACTTCGGCGCTGGCGCGCTCGACTTCGATGGCCGACAGGTCACCGATCTTCACTTCGGGGTAAACCTCGAAAGTGGCGTCGAACTGCAGTTGGCCGTCCACAGGGCCGCCTTCTTTTTCGGCGATGCTGGGTTGGCCAGCAACACGCAGTTGGGCTTCAGCAGCAGCGGTGGCGAAGGCTTCGCCCAGCTTGTCATTGATGACTTCGTACTGAACCGAGTAGCCGTAGCGCTGGGCCACGACAGTCATCGGCACCTTGCCGGGGCGAAAGCCATCGGCCTTGACGGTGCGAGCCAGCTTCTTGAGACGGTTGTCGACTTCGCTCTTGAGGACTTCGGCGGGCAGCGTCAGGGTGATGCGGCGCTCCAACTTGTCCAGGGTCTCCACGGTGACAGCCATGATTGATACTCACTAAAAGAAATGTTGGCAATGAAGGGTCGTCTGGTGCGCGGGGGGGGACTCGAACCCCCACACCATTGCTGGCGTCAGGACCTAAACCTGGTGCGTCTACCAATTTCGCCACCCGCGCAAACGACCGGAAGGACCCTTGCGGGTTGGCAAACCTGGCTGGTTGCAAAAAATGCTTGCACAAGCCAGGAGCGCCGAGATTCGGTCAGAACCCGAGATTCTAGCTCGGCTGAAGGGTCTGAAAAGCCCCACGCTCACCAGATGGTGAACTTCGGGGCAAGGCGCAAACCCTGCCCCGGGAGATGAAACAGGCCCTGATCAGGCCTGAATCAAGCCTTTTTGACGCGGAACCAGGCCGCGTACATGGCCGGCAAGGCCAGCAGCGTCAGGAAGGTCGCCACGATCAGACCGCCCATGATGGCCACGGCCATGGGGCCCCAGAACGCGCTGCGGGTGAGCGGGATCATGGCCAGCACCGCCGCCGCAGCCGTGAGCACGATGGGGCGGAAGCGGCGCACGGCTGCACCCACGATGGCGTCCCAGGCTGGCACGCCTTGCGCACGGTCCGTCTCGATCTGGTCAATCAGGATGACGGAGTTGCGCATGATCATGCCCATCAGGGCGATCACACCCAGCAGCGCCACAAAACCGAAGGGACGGTTGAGCAGCAGCAGCGAGGCAGCCACCCCGGCGATGCCCATGGGGCCCGTCAGGAAGACCAGCAAGGCGCGCGAGAAGCTCTGCAACTGCAGCATCAGCAGGGTGAAAGTGACGAACAACATCACCGGCACGTTCGCAAAGATGGAGCCCTGGCCCTTGGTGCTTTCTTCGGCCGTACCGGCCAGCTCCACATGGAAGCCTTGCGGGGCCTTCTTTTGCAGCTCCAGCATGGCGGGCCACAAAGCGGTGCTCACGGTGGGGCCCTGCACGCCGGGGCGCACATCGCCTTGCACGGTGATGGCGTACAAGCGGCCTTCACGCCAGATCACACCGGGCTCCCACACCATTTGCGGCTTGGCCACTTGCAGCACAGGCACCATCTGGCCGCTGGCTGTGGGCACGTAGGCGTTGTCCAGCGCGCCCAGGGTCAGGCGCTCGGATTGCGGCTGGCGCAGCACGATGTCGATCAGGCGATCGCTCTCGCGGTACTGGCCAATGGTGGTGCCCGAAGTCAGCACGCGGCTGGCCTGCGCGATGGATTGCGTGGTCACGCCCAGGGCGCGGGCTTTGTCCTGATCCACCCGCAGGCGGATGGCCTTGACGTACTCGTTCCAGTTGTCGTTGACGCCATGCATGTCCGGGTGGGCACGCATGATGCCCTTGGCCTCTTCGGCCATGGCGCGAAGCTGGTTGATGTCTTCACCCACAAGGCGGAACTGCACCGGGTAGGCCACGGGTGGGCCGTTGGGCAGCAGCTTGACGCGGGCACGCACCTCTGGGAACTCTTCGGCCACCAGGTCAGGCAGGCGCTTGAGCACGCGCTCACGGGCCTGGGCATCCTTGGGCACCACGATCATCTGGCTGACGTTGGTCTGCGGGAAGATCTGGTCGAGTGGCAGGTAAAAACGCGGCACGCCCGCGCCCCCCCACACCGACACCGTGCCCACATCCTCGTCGGCCAGGACGCGCTTTTCGATGCGCTTGACCACACCTTCGGTGGCCTCAAAGCTGGTGCCCTCGGGCAACCACAGGTCGGCCAGGATTTCCAGTCGGCTGGAATCAGGGAAGAACTGCTGTTGCACCTTGCCCATGCCGACAAAGCCCAGCATCAAGGCGCCGATGGTCAGCGCGATGGTGATCCAGCGGTGGCCCACGCACCAGTTCACCAGGCCCTTGAAGCGGCGGTAGAAAGGCGTGTTGTACAGGTCCAGGTGCTCGCCAGCCGCCACTTTGGGCTTGGTCTTGAGCAACCACTGGCCCAAGTAAGGCACGAAGTAGACCGACACCACCCAGGAGACGATCAGCGCTGCCGCTGTCACCGCAAAGATGGCAAAGGTGTATTCACCCACCGAAGACTTGGCCATGCCGATGGGCAGGAAACCCACGGCCGTGATCAAGGTACCCGTCAACATGGGCATGGCGGTGATGTTGTAAGCCGCCGTGGCGGCCTCCACCTTGGTGTAGCCCTCTTCCAA
>JBEANX010000533.1:0-2724 GCA_041165245.1 Pseudomonadota bacterium | reverse complement strand
AACTGGCCGGACCCGGTGCGACCGACACCCTTTTCCGCACAGACGGCATGAACCAGCTCACGCAAATCCTGCGCCCGCAGGGACAGCTCAAGCCGCTCATCGGCACGGCGGCATCCAATGCCTATGTGCGCGCGGGAAACGGGGTCAGGCTGCAACTGCTTGACAGTCTCTGGTTTTCCCTGACAAGGCAGGGGAAACGGGGTCAGGCAACAACTTGACTAGTCAGCCAGTTGCCTGACCCTCATTACAAGAGGCGCGCAATTTTGAAATGAACGGCAACGGATGCTGCCGCGCATCCTGTTTTGGAAGAGCGCGCCCCGTAGCTGCCGAGGCCACGAGGCACCGCAGTTCTCAAACGCACCTTCCGCGTGAAGCGCACGCCGAGAGCGCCCGGAGCCTCCTCACGTCGGCTGCTGCGGGGAGCGCGTACCGAGAGCGCACGCAGGAAAGGGTCAGCAGTCTCAGATTGAGCAAACGCTTTTTTACCTTTCTGGCGCGCGGGCGCGAGGTTGGGTGGGCCGTGGCGAGCGCGCTTTTTTAATGCGCTCGCTGCGGCCTGGCTGCTGGGCGTCTGGGCTGGCTGGGCCTGACTCGGGAAACGGGGGCCGCTGGCTTGGCGTCCGCCTGTTGGTAGGACAGAGCCACTTGCAAAACCTGGCGCTGGTGGAAGGCGGCCCGGAGAATGCGACGGAGATCACCGAAAACATCGTCCAGTTTGATCCCGTCACGCGCGACATCATCTCTACCCATCCGATTGAAAACATCATCGTGGAGGATGAAAAGGGCCGGGTGGTGCAGCGGCGGCAGGAGTTGTATGTCGGAAGCGACCACAACACCGTCAGCCAATCAACTCTGACTTATAACGCCGATGGTGATGTGGAAACGGAGACTCGGGATGGCAGGGGCGTATTCAATCGCACCGCGACGACGACCTCCACCAGCGGCGGTCTGACTTACAAGACGGGGAAACGGGGTCAGGCTGCAACTGCTTGACAGTCTCTGGTTTTTCCCTGGAAAACGGGGTCAGGCGACATGAAAGCGAAGGAGAAACGCGTTTTGTGAGCGCCTTCTGCCTGGGAGAGCGTGATTTGGTAGAGTGTGGATGCCATGAGCACATCATCAAACACACCCAGCATCATCACGGAGTCAGCCACCTTCATCGGCATCGACTATCACAAGCACTACAGCATCTACCACGTCATCGACGCGGCGGGCAACGACCTTGCCAAGGGCCGCATCGAGCATCACTCGCCGCAGGACTTCGCGGCGCTCATCAAGCGCTGGCCCAAGCCGCGCGTGGTGTTTGAGGCCTCGATGAACTGGCACTGGCTCTACGAGGTCTTGGAGCAGTCCATGCCCAGCGAGCACATCACGCTGGCCAATCCGTTCAAGACGCGCATCATCGCCGAGGCGCAGGTGAAGACCGACAAGATCGACGCGCGCATTCTCGCGCTGCTGTTGCGTGCCGGCCTGGTGAGCAGCGTTCACATTCCGTGCAAGGCGACGCGCGAGCGCAAGGAGGTCTTGCGGCAGCGCTGTTTTTTCGTGCGCCAGCGCACGATGCTGCGCAACCGCATCCACCGGCTGCTCGGCGCGCAGCATGATTTGAAGCTGCCGCAAGTGAGCGATCTGTTCGGCAGGAAGGGCCTGGGCTTTCTCGACAAGCTGGAGCTGCCCGCGCCCTCCGGCCTGCTGCTCAAACAACAGCTCGAGATGCTCAAGAACACACAGACGCGCATCAAGGAGGACGAGGTGGCGCTGGCCGCAATGATGAGCAGCACGCAAGGGCAGGAGCATGTGATGAGCATCCCTGGCATGGGACCGATCCTCGCAGCGGTGGTGGTCAACGAGATCGACGACATCAGCCGCTTCAAGAGCGCGCAAAAACTCTGCGGCTACATCGGCCTGTGCCCGAGCACGAGCAGCAGCGGCGGCAAGACTTACAACGGCAAGCTCATGAAGCACTGCAACAAGTGGTTGCGCTGGGCCTTTGTCGAAGCCGCGTGGGTGGCGATGGGCTGCAACTCCTACTTTGGCGACATCTATAAGAAGAAGCGCGCCGCCGGTAAGAAGGCCAACACCGCCATCCTATGCGTCGCTCGGCGCATGGCACGCATCGCGTGGCAGCTCTTGACCCAGGGGCGTGATTATGAGACTCTGCCGCCCGCAGCCAAACCCAAAAGCCAGCCCGCAGCAAAAGAGCAACCACCTGCGCAACCGGCCAAGCAATACGTCCTGAGCGCCCGTGCCGAGAAGGGCAAGCGCAGAGGGCCAACGCCCAAACCAATTTCCCCAGCCGCTCCAATTGCACACTGATTGGTTGCCGGGCGCAAGCTCGTGCAACGCATCTTGGGTCAGGATGGAGGGCTGGGGATCTGATTTCGTCGCAATGGAAGGGGGCGCGCAAAAGTAAGTCGCCCGCCCCGCAGAGAAGTGTGATCACAGCATCGCCACGCCTGGCATGGAGCATGAAACGCGACGCCGCGCGCCAAGCCGCGCACCGGCGAGGAATCGTCACGCCCGCGTCACGAGATAGGAAGGCGCAAGCTCGCGCGACTAGCCACGCGAAAAACTTCCTCACGCCAAGCGTCGGGATATTTTCAGCTTGACGGACTTTTTCAGAGAAGGCTGCAACTGCCTGACAAGTCAACCAATTGCAGCCTGACACCCATTCCCTGACCCCCATTCCCCAGCCTGCCCCCCATTCCCAAGAAAGGTAAAAAA
>JBEANX010000532.1:0-2574 GCA_041165245.1 Pseudomonadota bacterium | reverse complement strand
ATGACAGGGCGCCTTCTCTAAGAAGGCGTCTGGCGCAGTGAACGCCCATGCTGGGCGGCACTGCGCTTCGTTGTTTTTGGCTTTTGCCTGTTTCTGACCTCTGAGGATCCTGCCGCCATGATGGTGCTCTACTCTGGTACGACTTGCCCCTACTCGCACCGCTGCCGTTTTGTGCTGTTTGAAAAGGGCATGGACTTCGAAATTCGCGATGTGGACATCTTCGCCAAGCCCGAAGACATCGCCTTGATGAACCCCTACAACGAGGTGCCCATCCTCGTTGAGCGCGATCTGATCTTGTACGAATCGCACATCATCAATGAGTACATTGATGAGCGTTTCCCTCACCCTCAGCTGATGCCCGGCGACCCTGTGGCCCGTGCTCGCGTGCGCCTGTTCCTGTTGAACTTTGAAAAGGAATTGTTCGCCCACGTGAACATCCTGGAAGGCCGCGGCCTCAAGGGCACCGACAAGCAGCTCGAAAAGGCCCGCTCGCAAATTCGCGACCGCCTGACGCAGCTGGCGCCCATCTTCTTGAAGAACAAGTACATGCTGGGTGACGATTTCTCGATGCTCGACGTGGCGATCGCGCCTCTGCTGTGGCGTCTGGATTACTACGGCATCGAACTGTCGAAGAATGCACTGCCATTGCTGAAGTATGCTGAGCGCATCTTCTCGCGTCCTGCCTACATCGAGGCGCTGACGCCCTCTGAGAAGGTGATGCGCAAGTAACACGACACGGGCATTCATGACCACGCCGACCGACACCGAAGTTCAGGGTACCTCTACCCGCCCGTACCTGATCCGTGCGCTGCACGACTGGTGCACCGACAACGGCTTCACGCCTTACTTGGCGGTGTATGTCGACCCAACGGTGCAAGTGCCGCAGGAATACGTGAAGAACAACGAGATCGTTCTGAACGTCAGCTTTGATGCGACCAGCCAGCTGCAGTTGGGCAATGAATTCATCGAGTTCAAGGCCCGTTTTGGGGGCGTGGCGCGTGACATCTCGGTGCCTGTTGATCACGTGATCGCCATCTACGCCCGTGAGAACGGGCAGGGCATGGCCTTCCCAGTGCCTACGCCTGTGTCGCCGGGTGCTGCGGAGGGTGTGAGCGAGTCTGTGTTGCCGCTGGAGCGCAAGCCTGGCGTGCGTTTGACCAGCGTGTCAGATGCGTCGATTGATTCGCCGAGCGGCGAGGAGCCATCGTCTGACGATGATGCGCCCACACCACCCACGGGCGGTGGCCGTCCCTCACTGCGGCGTGTGAAATGAGCCACTGATCTTGCAAGGGGCCTCAGAAATGAGGCCCCTTTGTTTTATACTCCAAGGCTTGGAGCCGGCTTAGCTCAGTTGGTAGAGCAACCGCCTTGTAAGCGGTAGGTCATCAGTTCGAATCCGATAGCCGGCACCATCCAATTTCTAAAAAGCCCCCAGGTCTGCCTGGGGGCTTTTTTCATGGCTATGTCCACTTGACAGGATGGCGCTCACATGCACGATACCGAAGCCTTTGCCCCTTCTGATGATGCGCAAGAAGTCATCCAAGAAGCACGCCTTTGGGTGGACAGAGGATGGACCGCGCGGGTCGTCAAAAATGAGGACGACGATGGGTGGGCGGTCGAAATGCTGATGGCCGGTCAGTCTGAGCCCGCACTGGTGGGTCCCTGGACCATGGGCCGTGACAAGAAGAACCCCAAGCCACTCGACGTGGGCGCATTCCACACCCTGGTCAAGACGGCCTCAGAAGTCGTGCGGCGGCACGAGCAGCAACTGCATGCTCGTTTGCACAAAGAGGTCGTTTTGGAAGTCAGTGAAGGCAGGCTGCGCGTGACGCTGGACATCGTGCCCGATGAAGACGAGCCCCATGCCCTGCTGGCGGCCTTCAGTGACGTGGGAGAGCGCGTCGCCCAAGTCAGGGTGCGGCCTGATTTCAAGCTCAACAGCACCAGCGCAGAGGCTTGGGCTGCCAGCGAATTTGCTCGCCCGCGTTGAGCGGGCTTTGGGTGTGATTCAAGCAGGCCGAGAGGCACAAGCGCCCCTGCGGCCGGCCTGCATCAGCGTGACAGCAGCTTGTTGAGCGTGTCGAGGTCTTCGGTCTTGAGGCTGCCACTGGCTTGACGCAGCTTCATGGTGCCCACGATCACGTCGTAGCGAGCCTTGTAGAGGTCCTTTTGCGTGTTGGCCAGGGCGGTCTGGGCATCCAGCACGTCCTTGTTGACGCGAACACCCACGCGATAGCCCAGTTGTGTGGCCTCCAGGGCCAGCTTGGCAGAGCCTTCAGCGGCTTCCAGCGCTTTGACCTGAGCCATGCCGGATTGCACGCTGAAGAAGGCCTGGCGGGTGGCCAGTGCCACGCTGCGCTTGGCGTTGTCCAGATCACGCTCGCTCTTGTTGATCAGAGCGGCGGTTTCCTTGATGTGGTTGCTGGCGGAAAAGCCAGTGAACAGGGGCACGTTGACTTCGACGCCAATGGAGGCCGAGGTGCCGTTCGATGATGAAAGCGCCAAGCTGGGGTTGCCGTCCAGATCCGTCTTGCTGATGGCTGCAACCAGATCGGCCGTGGGGTAGTGCTCGCC
>JBEANX010000531.1:0-11537 GCA_041165245.1 Pseudomonadota bacterium | reverse complement strand
GTAAAGGCCCCGGCAATGCTTGGATGCATGCCAAGCTCCTGCTGGTGGTGTGCGCCATTGGCTACCAGCACGTCTGCAAGGCCAAGCTGCGCACCTTCGAGCAGCTGGCCAACAAGAAGACGCACGTCTGGTACCGCTGGTTCAACGAGGTGTCGGTGTTGCTGTTTGCGGCCATCGTGATCCTGGTGGTGGTCAAGCCCTTCTGATCGGGGCGGCTCCATGTCTCTGCATCGCAGTTCAGCCTGGCCCCTGACCTGGGTGGCCGTGGCCCTGATTGGCTATGCCAGCCTTTACCCGCTCACGGGCTGGCATTGGCCATTGCCAGGCGTGTTCGGCTGGTGGTTGCCCAAGCAGGCCTCCGAACAAACCAAAGACCTGGTTGAAAACCTGCTGGGCTACATGCCTCTGGGCGCCATCTGGTGCCTGGCGCTTTTGCGCAGCAATTGGTCGGTGGCGCCGGCCGCCGTGCTGGCGCTGATCTGCGGCTCGGCCTTGTCCTACGGCATGGAGCTCACGCAGTTCTTGCTGCCCATGCGCACACCTTCCATTTCTGATTGGACGCTCAACACCTTGGGCACGGCTTGGGGTGTGCTGGCCGCCATCACGGCCCATGCGCTGGGCCTGGTTGATGTGTGGCACCGCTGGCGCGAGAAGTGGTTCATCCCGCAAGCCGGTTTTGGCTTGGCGCTGATGTGGCTGTGGCCCTTGGGCCTGCTTTTCCCCCCACCCTTGCCCTTGGCTCAGGGCCAGTTGTGGCCGGCCTTGCACTTGCAGCTGGTGGAGTGGACCGCCGACACCCCCTGGCAGCAGTGGTTTGTCCCAAGCAACGACCCACTGGCCCTGTTCAGCCCCACGGGCGCATTGCCCGTGATCCATTTGATGAGTGACCCCCTGCGCGATGCCACCATCGTGGCCCTGGGCCTGTTGGCGCCCATGTGCGTGGCTTGTGCCGTGGCGCGCCAGCAGGGCTTGCGCATTGTCTTGTTGGCCGGGGCTTTGGCCATGGGTGTGGCAGGCAGTTCGTTCTCGACCGCCTTGAACTATGGGCCCGATCATCTGTTCACCTGGATCAGCCTGCCCACCGTGGTGGGCTTGTTGCTGGGCGCTGTGCTGGGCACTTTGCTGATTGGGCGCACCCGCACGGGCTCGGCGCTCATCGGCCTGTTTGTGCTGGCAGCGTTGGTCGTCATGATCCACCAGGTCCCACCTGACCCGTATTACGCCCAGACCCTGGAGGCCTGGGAGCATGGCGCTTTCATCCGACTCCATGGTTTGTCACGCTGGTTTGGGCTGCTTTGGCCTTTCGCGGCCTTCATCTGGCTGGCCTCCCGTGTGGTCAACCGCGCCTTTGACATGCCACCCAGCACTAAAATCAAGCCATGAGCCAAGACGCCCCCCAGCCCACAGCGGCCGCATCACCCAACCTGCAGCCTTCGGGCCAGGCCCCTGGCTATTACCAGCGCCACATCTTCTTCTGCCTGAACCAGCGCATCAACGGAGAAGACTGCTGCGCCGACCACGGGGCCAAGGAAGGCTTTGACCGCTGCAAGAGCCGCGTGAAAGAGCTGGGGCTGAGCGGCCCCGGCCAGGTGCGCGTGAACAAGGCCGGCTGCCTGGACCGCTGCGCAGGCGGCCCGGTGGCCGTGGTCTACCCCGAAGGCACCTGGTACACCTTTGTGGACGAGGCCGACATCGACGAGATCGTCGACCAGCACCTGGCCAAGGGCGAAGTGGTCGAGCGCCTCGTGCTGCCGCCCAGCGTGGGCCGCTGAGCCGCCTGATCCTCAGCCACCCAGCAAAGACACCAGGCCAGACCATGATCAAGCGAGCAGCCACCGAGCTGATCGACGGGCCCAGCGGCGCGCTGGAGATCGCTGTCGAGCTCCCCACCTTGCCCGAAGGCCAAACCCCGCTGGGGCTGGCCGTGCTGGCCCACCCCCACCCCTTGATGGGCGGCACCATGGACAACAAGGTGGTGACCACCCTGAGCCGTGCCCATGTGCTGGAAGGCTGGGTGGCCGTGCGCTTCAACTTTCGCGGGGTGGGCCGTTCCGAATCGGTGTGGGACGAAGGCCAAGGCGAACAAGACGACCTGCTCGCCGTGCTGGCCCATTGCCGCATGGACCCAGCCTGGCACCACCTGCCCATCGCCCTGGGGGGCTTTTCCTTCGGCGGCTTTGTGGCGGCTTCCTGCGCCAAGCGCCTGAGCGATGAAGGCCAGACCTTGCAGGCCCTCAGCTTGGTGAGCCCTGCCACGCGCTTTGGTGTGCCCGAGGTGCCAGCTTCCACCCTGGTGGTGCAGGGCGAGCAAGACGACGTGGTGCCCATGGCCGACATCCTCGATTGGGCGCGCCCGCAAAGCCTGCCTGTCACCGTGGTGCCGGGCGTCGGGCATTTTTTCCACGGCCAGTTGGCGGTGGTACGCCAGATCGTGCGCCAATACCTTCAGACGCACCGCCCGCAAGCGAATGTCGCTTGACGGGGCCAGCCATCTGCACGGCCCTGTGGCCAAGCGCCCTCGATGCGCCGCCCCGCCTCCATCGCTTTACACGCGCCCCGACTTGAATTTCACCTCACACCCCTGACATGCCCCTGATGTTTGCCCAAGGCGCCCCCATGTTTGCTTCTTCCCCTGTTGTGCTGGCTTCGCGAGCAGTGTCTGTGCTGGCCAGTGGCCTGTGCCTCTCCTTGCTGCTGGGCACTTCCAGCCACGCTGCGCCCAAGGCCGATTCGCCCGCGTCTGCCCCCGCCGCGTCGGCAGCCCCGTCCCTGATGCCCCAGGCCCCCGAGGTGGCGGCCCGCGCCCACATCTTGCAAGACCTCAGCACCGGCCAGACCCTGGCTTCGCGCCTGCCCGACCAGTCGGTCGAACCGGCTTCGCTGACCAAGCTGATGACGGCCTACCTGACCTTCCAGGCCCTGCAAAGCGGCAAGCTGCAGCTCACGCAAGAGCTGCCGGTCTCCGAGCGCGCCTGGCGCACTGGCATGACGGGCGCCTCGCGCACCTTCATCCAGGTCAACACCCGCGTGAAAGTCGATGACCTGATCAAAGGCATGATCGTGCAAAGCGGCAACGACGCCACCACGGCCCTGGCCGAAGGCATTGGCGGCTCGGTTGAGAACTTTGTGGACATGATGAACCGACAGGCCCTGGCCTTCGGTTTGCGCCAGACCTCCTTCCGCAACCCGGAAGGCCTGACCGCCCCAGGCCACACCACCACGGCCCGTGAGCTGTCGGTGATCGCCACGCGCCTGATCACCGATTTCCCCAATTCGCTGCCCTACTACTCCATGAAGGAGTTCACTTACAACGGCATCAAGCAGCCCAACCGCAACCTGCTGCTCTACCGTGACCCGACGGTCGACGGCCTGAAGACCGGCTACACCGATGCCGCTGGCTACTGCCTGATCTCCACGGCCAAGCGCCCAGTGCCCGGCGGCGCCCAGGGCGCCACTCGCCGTCTGCTCAGCGTGGTGGTGGGCACGGCCTCGCCCGAGGCGCGCGCCAACGAGAGCCAGAAGCTGCTGAACTGGGGCTACAGCGCCTTTGACGTCGTCAAGCTGTTCGATGCCGGCCAGGTGGTCAGCACCGCCCCCGTGTGGAAGGGCGCGGCCAACACCGTCAAGCTGGGCCGTGCCGAACCCCTGGTGTTGGTCGTACCTCGTGGCCAAACCGGCCAGGTCAAGACCACCGTGCAGCGCAATGATCCGCTCATGGCCCCCATCAACAAGGGCCAGGCCATGGCCACACTCAAGATCCAGCTGGGTGGCCAGCCTTGGCAGGACGTGCCCCTGCAAGCCCTGGAGGCCGTGCCCAGCGCCGGTTTCCTGGGCCGCACCTGGGACGCCCTGCGCCTGTCCATTCAATGAACCCCATCAGGAATCTTGTCATTTGAGGCGCATGTCATGAGCTCGTCCGACCACCAACCCGCCAACCCGCCCATCCCGCCGGAACAATCGCTGATCGAATACCCCAGCGATTTCCCCATCAAGGTCATGGGCGCCAACACCGAAGAATTTGTCACCGTCATGGTGGCCCTGACCGTGCAGCACGACCCGGGTTTTGACGCCGCCACCCGCCTGGCCCGCCGGCCCAGCAGCAGCGGCAACTACCTGGGTTTGACGCTCACCGTGCGCGCCACCAGCCGCGAGCAGCTGGACAACCTTTACCGCGCCTTCAGCAGCCACCCGCTGGTCAAGTACGCGCTTTGACGCCCTGCGCATGTCCGCCCCCCTGTTTGCGGCGCTCTGTCGTAAACCCTGACATGCCCCCCACATACAATCATTGGTTGCCCTGATCGAGGGCTGAAGGATTTTTCGTGTTCATCTCTAACGCATACGCTCAAGCCGCCGCCACTGGCACCTCCTCCACCAGCAGCCTCATGGGCATGCTGCCGCTGGTGCTGATGTTCGTGGTCATGTACTTCGTCATGATCCGCCCCCAGATGAAGAAGCAGAAAGAGGCGCAAGCCATGCTGTCTGCGCTGGCCAAGGGCGATGAGGTCGTCACCACCGGTGGCCTGGTCGGCAAGATCAGCAAGCTGGGCGACACCTTCATCTCCCTGGAAGTGGCCACGGGCACCGAAGTTCAGGTGCAACGCGCCGCCATCATCCAGGTCCTGCCCAAGGGCAGCCTGAAATAAACAGGGCCCAGGCCATGAACCGTTACCCTCTGTGGAAATATGTCGTGCTTGTGCTTGCACTGGCCATCGGGCTGCTCTACAGCCTGCCCAATGTGTTTGGTGAGGCGCCTGCCGTTCAGCTGTCCAGTGGCAAGGCCACGGTCAAGCTCACGGTCGATGCCGTCGCCAAGGTCGAAGGCATCCTCAAACAAGCTGGCCTGACGGCCGACTTCGTCGAGTTCGACAACGGCTCCATCAAGGCACGGTTCAAGGACACCGACACCCAGCTCAAGGCGCGCGATGCCTTGGGCAAGGCCTTCAACCCTGACGCCGCTGACCCGCACTACATCGTTGCGCTGAACCTGGTCACGCGCTCGCCGCAGTGGCTGCGCTCGCTGCACGCCAACCCCATGTTCCTGGGCCTGGATTTGCGCGGCGGCGTGCACTTCCTGATGCAGGTGGACATGAAGGCCGCGCTCACCCAGAAGGTCGAGAGCATGGCCGGCGATTTGCGCACCTTGCTGCGCGACAAGGACATCCGCCACGGTGGCATCCGCCGTGATGGCGACACCCTGGTGGTGCGCTTCCGTGACGAAGCCACCCGCAAGGCGGCCTCCGGCATCGTCAGCGACAGCCTGTCTGACCTGAACTGGGTGCCCGGCACCGATGCCGGCGGTGAGCTCACCTTGACCGGCACCTTGCGCACTGAATCACAACGCAAGATCCAGGAGCAGGCGCTCAAGCAGAACATCACCACCTTGCACAACCGGATCAATGAACTCGGCGTGTCCGAGCCCGTGATCCAGCAGCAAGGCGTCGACCGCGTGGTTGTGCAACTGCCCGGCGTGCAAGACACGGCCAAGGCCAAGGACATCATCGGCCGCACGGCCACCCTGGAAGTGCGCATGGTGGACGACAGCACCGAGGCGCAAGCGGCGCTGAGCGGTGGAGGCGCCGTGCCCTTTGGCACCGAGCGCTTCAATGAGCGTGGTGGCGTGCCCCTGATCGCCAAGCGCCAGGTGGTGCTCACCGGTGACAACCTCACCGACGCTCAATCGGGTTTCGACGAAAACCAGGAACCTGCCGTCCACCTGACGCTCGATTCGCGTGGCGCGCGCATCTTCCGCGACGTCACCCGTGAGTCGGTGGGCAAGCGCATGGCCATCGTCCTGTTTGAAAAGGGCAAGGGCGAGGTGGTCACGGCCCCGGTCATTCGCGGTGAAATTTCGGGTGGTCGCGTGCAGATCTCGGGCCGCATGAGCGCCGAAGAAGCGGCTGACACCGCCCTGCTGCTGCGCGCCGGCTCCCTGGCCGCGCCCATGGAAATCATCGAAGAGCGCACCGTGGGCCCCAGCCTGGGCGCCGAGAACATCACCATGGGCTTCAACAGCCTGATGTACGGTTTCCTGGCGGTCTCCGGCTTCATGATCGTCTACTACATGCTGTTCGGCGTGTTCTCCACCATCGCCTTGTCAGTCAACCTGCTGCTGCTGGTGGCGGTGCTCTCCATGTTGCAGGCCACCTTGACGCTGCCCGGCATTGCCGCCATCGCCCTGACGCTGGGCATGGCCATTGACTCGAACGTGCTGATCAATGAGCGCGTGCGGGAAGAGCTGCGCAACGGCGCGGCGCCGCAATCGGCCATTTCCGCCGGCTACGAACACGCTTGGGCCACGATCCTTGACTCCAACGTCACCACCCTGATCGCCGGCATGTCCTTGCTGGCCTTTGGCTCGGGCCCGGTGCGCGGCTTTGCCGTGGTGCACTGCCTGGGCATCCTGACCTCGATGTTCTCGGCGGTCTTCTTCTCGCGCGGCCTGGTCAACTTCTGGTACGGACGCCAGAAAAAACTCAAGAGCGTGTCCATCGGCCAAATCTGGAAGGCGCAGGAATAAATCATGGAGTTCTTTCGCATCAAGCGCGACATCCCGTTCATGCGGCATGCGCTGGCTTTCAACCTCATCTCCTTCCTGACCTTTGCGGCGGCGGTGTTCTTCCTGCTGACCCGGGGCTTGCATTTCTCCATCGAGTTCACCGGCGGCTCCGTCATCGAACTGCAGTACGCCCAGTCGGCCGACATCGCCAAGGTGCGCACGGCGGTCGAATCATTGAAGTTTGGCGACGTGCAGGTGCAGAACTTCGGCACCTCGCGTGACGTGCTGATCCGACTGCCCCTGCGCGGCGACATGAAGCAGGCCGCCGTGGTCGAGCAGGTGCTGGGCGCGGTGTGCCAGGCCGAGGGCGGCAAGCTGCTTGACCAGTCCACCGACAAGGGCAACCGCCGCGCCTGCTTGGCGCCCGATGGCAAAACCGAGCCCCTGAGCCTGCAGCGCAGCGAATTCGTGGGCCCACAGGTGGGTGACGAGCTCGCGCACGACGGCGCCTTGGCGCTGGGCGTGACCGTGCTGGGCATCATGATCTACCTGGCCTTCCGCTTCGAGTGGAAGTTCGCTGTGGCCGGCATCATCGCCAACCTGCACGACGTCATCATCATCTTGGGCTTTTTCGCCTTCTTCCAGTGGGAGTTCTCGCTCTCGGTGCTGGCGGCGGTGCTGGCCGTGCTGGGTTACTCGGTGAACGAATCGGTCGTGATCTTCGACCGGATCCGTGAGACTTTCCGCAAGCAGCGCAAGATGACGACCGCCGAGGTCATCGACCACGCGATCACCAGCACCACCAGCCGCACCGTGATCACCCACGGCTCGACCGAAATGATGGTGCTGGCCATGTTGATCTTCGGCGGCCCCACGCTGCACTACTTTGCCCTGGCCCTGACCATCGGCATTTTGTTCGGCATTTACTCCTCGGTGTTCGTGGCCGCGGCGCTGGCCATGTGGCTGGGTGTCAAGCGCGAAGACCTGGTGAAAAGCGTCAAAAAAGACGTCGATCCCAACGATCCACATGCCGGCGCGGTGGTGTAGAGTCGTTTGACTCTTCACCATCCCTGGCTCCATGACCGTCGGCTCCCCCAGAGACCTGGCGCGCCTCGCGCGCCGCAGCTACCTGGAAGCCCTGCGCCGACGCGCAGGCGAGTTGGTGGCGGCCTGCGCCGAAGGGGCCCGGCTGCTGGCCAGCCAGTCGGCCGAGCCTGTTCTTTATGCACGCCGCCGTGACCTGGTGATGGACTGGCCTCGCTACGAGGCCCTGTGGCGCGAGGGGCTGGTCAGCCACCTCAGCGGGGCGATCGATGCGCTCTCGCATGGCCTGCCCCCCATGACCAGCCCTGCGGCGCTGGCGGTGGTGGCCCAGCAATTCAGCCTGGTTGATGATTCGGTGGTCGAGCTCGACATGATCGTCTCGCGCCTGGGCCAGGTCATCTCCGACAAAGCCGGCTGGCAATACACCGACCTGTGCTCGCGCCTGCAAGGCCTGGAGCCCGGCGCCGATCGGCCAGACCAGGTCGCCGGTGACGTGCTTCGCCCCACCGTGGTGGCCCGCTGGCTGGTGGACAGCTGGGTCGCCTGCGGCCTGAGCGCCGACCACTGGAAGACGCTGCAGAACGTGCTGCACGACGAGGTGGCCCACGTGTCCGAGGAGGCCTACCACGAGGCCAACAAGGTGCTGCTGGACCACGGCGTGGCCCCAGAGATCGACCTGCGCCCCTTCATCCGCCGCACGGTCGATGCCGGCTTGATCCGCCCCATGGCGCCCTCCATGGGCGTGGCCGCTGCGCGTGGTGGCGCCTCAGGGGCGGGCCATGGCATGGGCGGCGGGGGCGGCGCGACCGGTTCAAACGGATCAGCCGGTTCGGGTGGCTTCGGTCTCGCAGCGGGCTCTGGAGGCCGCGCTGCTGCCCACCTCACGGGCGAGAGCAACCGTGTCACCGCCGCTGGCCGCTTGGTGCAGGGCCAAGGCTCGTACGAAGAAACGCGCTTGATGACCCAGGCCCCTGGCCTGGCCCGCACCCCGGCACAGAGCCAGGCGGTGCTCGGCAAGCTCAACCAGCTGGTGGCACGCCAGGTGCCCGGCTTTGACCAAACGGCCCCTCAGGGCAGCAGCGCCATGGGCGGCGGCGCCATGGCGCCCGCATTGGGCCAGGCCTTGTCGAACGCCCAGCAAGCGGTTCGCCTGCGCGTGGATGCCGATGGTGCCGCGCCCAACCCGCAAGGTCTGGCGCGCGACCTTCAGGCCCAAAAGCGCGAGCTCAAGGAAGCCGCGGCCACGCCTGCGGAGCGCGCCACGATCGAGATCGTGGCCCTGCTGTTCCAGAGCATCCTGATGGACGAGCGCCTGCCCGCTGCGGTGCGCGTGTGGTTTGCACGCTTGCAGATGCCGGTGCTGCGGGTGGCCGTGTCCGAGCCTGATTTTTTTGCCACGTTGGACCACCCGGCCCGCTTGTTGATCGACCGCATGGGCGGCTGCGTCATGGGTTTTGCCGGCGGCGGTGAGGTGGCTGGCGCAGAGGGCGAGCTCCAGGGCGATGTGCTGCACAAAGAGATCAAACGCATCGTGCAGACGGTCGAGGCCTACCCCGACACTGGCCGGCGCGTCTTCCAGACGGTGTTGATCGAGTTCGAGCGCTTTTTGGAGAAGTACTTCCGCGAGGGCAATGAGGCCAGCCGCAAAGGCGTGTCGCTGGCCCAGCAGTTGGAGCAGCGCGAGGCCTTCGCCATCCAGTACACCATCGAGCTGCGCAAGATGCTGGACGCCGTGCCCGTGCACGAGGGCATCCGCGAGTTCCTCTTCAAAGTGTGGGCCGATGTGCTGGCGCAAAGCGCCGTGCTCACGGCCCCAGGCAGCGATGAGACCAAAGACCTGCAGCGCATGGCGGGTGATTTGATCTGGTCGGCCAGCGCCAAGACCACGCGCGAAGAGCGCAACCTGGTGCTGCAGCGCTTGCCGCCACTGCTCAAGCTCTTGCGCGCAGGCATGGCCAAGGCGGGGATGCCGCTGGAGCGCCAAGACGAGCACATGAAGACACTCAACGCGGCCTTGCAAGCTGCGTTCACGGCCAAATCGGCCGCGATCTCGCCTGAGCGCCTGCGGGATGTGACGCGCCGCCTGGCCGCGCTCGATGAGGTCTTGCCCGACATGGGCGAGGTCGAACTCGACACCGACCTGTTCCGCGATCTCTCAGGTTACGAGCAGGAAGACCTCGAAGTCGTGGCCGACGGCGGCACCATGGCCACCCCTGCCATGCAGGCCTGGGCCAAGGAGCTCAAGCTGGGCGCCTGGTTCATGCTTGATTACCGCGGCCGCCAAGAGAGCGTGCAACTGGCCTGGCGCGGCATGCACAAGCAGCTCACGCTGTTTGTCACGCCCCAGGGGCGCGGTGTGCTCTTCCAGTTGCACCGCCTGAGCGCCTTCCTTCAGGCAGGCCTTTTGGTGCCCGCGGAGGAAGAATCCCTCACCGTTCGGGCCACGCGGGATGCGCTGGCCAAGCTGGACGCCGACCCCGCTCGCTTGTTGAGCTGATCGCCGCCTGCCTCCTGCGCGCCGCGTGCGCCATGGACATCGATTGCATCTTGCGGCGCCTTGCGCAATAAGGCACGAAATCTCGCTTCTTATCTTTCCGTCCCATGGAACGTCTTTTGGCACCATGACATGGCAAGTCAATGGAGCCTTGAGATGGTATTGAGACGACGTCGAGTCGCAGGTCCGCAGTGGTTGGGTGTTGCCAAAGTTGGCAGCGCTGCTTCAGCCATGTGCGTGTCCTTCCCGACGGAAGGGCTGCCCAAGGTCAATTGGGTCTGGTTCCAAGGCATCGATGGCTTGTCTGACCTGATCCAGAGCCTGCACAAGGCCCGAGGCCGCCGCCTTCCACCGAGCTCGCTGGTGCTGGACCGCGGGCAGTACACCTTGGTGTCGGCCCAGGCGCCCGATGTGCCGCGCGAAGAATGGGCCGATGCCCTGCGCTGGCAATTGCGTGATCAGATCGAGCACGCCATTGATGACGCCGTCATCGACGTGCTGGCCTTGCCCGAAGGCTCACAAACGCGGTCCACGCGGGCCTCGATCGTGCTGGTCAAGCCGCTCACGCAGGCCCAGCAGGTCTACCTCGAATCAGACGACGAAGGCCATGACTGGCAGGTCGTGGAAGTGCCTGAAACCGCCTTGCGCAACATCTGCGCACTGGGCGAGGAAGAGGGCAAGGCCCATGCGCTGATGGTCTTTGGCGAGCAGTACGGCATGCTGGTCATCACCTTCAAGGGTGAGCTGCTCATGACGCGCACCATCGAGGTGGTGGCCTCGGCCATCGCCGGTGGGCTCGAAGCTCGGGGCGCCGCCGTGGGCCGAGCCGGCCTGGAAGTGCTGCGCACGCTGGACAACTTCGAGCGCATGCACAGCCAGGTCAACCTTTCGGGCCTGAGTGTGGCTTTGCCCGCTGGTGCCGAGGGCATGGTCGAGGTGCTGGGCGATCTGGTTTACCTGCCCATCACCCAGCTCAAGCTGAGCGAGCACCTGGATTTGTCGGCCTTGGGCGAAGCGGCCCCGGCCCTGAGCGAGACGCCCACCTTCGAGCAGCTCTGCGCCTTGGGTGCTGCGCTGCGCCTGCAAGGCATCGACAAAGGCGTTCAACAGATTTCGCTGAAGCTGCCAGCACAGGCCAAGGCCAACACGCCTTGGAGCTTGGATTTGGGCGTGCGCCTGGCCGGAGCCACCGCCGCCGCCGCCGCCTTGATCGGCCTGGGCTTTCATGCCTGGGGGGGGCGCGTGGCCGCGCAAGCGGAAGCCTCCGAGCAGGCCTTGCTCGTGGTGCAAGGCAAAGCGCCCAAAGGTGCGCCCAAGCCACCCATGTTGGCTGAGCTGGAAAGCCTGCGCACCCTGGAAAAGCGCAACCGCAGCATGCACGATGCCATCTCGCGCTTCAATGACATGGGTGGCGGCCAGTATTCCGAGTACATGCAGGCCTTGAGCCGACAGGCCGGTGGCCAGCTGTGGATCACTGACCTGGTGGTGTACGCCAATGGGCAG
>JBEANX010000530.1:0-10347 GCA_041165245.1 Pseudomonadota bacterium | reverse complement strand
TGGCGAGGGTATCGGTGCTCAGCCCCAAGCCCCACAGTTCATTGAGCGCTTTGAGTACACAGGCCGCATTGGAGCTGCCGCCGCCCATGCCCGCGCCCCATGGCACCTTTTTGTCGATGTGGATGTCAGCGCCCAAGGCGCAGCCGGTGGCTCGTTGGAGCAGATGAGCCGCACGCAAGCAGAGGTCTTCCGAGGGCAGGGCAGGGCCCAGGTCATGGCGGAACAACTGCCCGTCAGTGCGGGTCTGGATGTGCAGGGTGTCGCACCAATCAATGGGCACGAACACGGACTGCAGGAGGTGGTAGCCGTCTGCTCTCCTGCCGGTGACATGCAGAAAGAGGTTGAGCTTGGCAGGCGACTGCAAATGGTTCAGGCTGGGCATGCTGGCAGATGACCAAATGGGTTTGAAAGCCTGTGCGGCAGGTCCGTGGGTTCAGAGGTCGAGCCGCAAGCGCAGGGTCACGCTGCGGTGGGCAGGTGTTTCTTCTCGTTGGGCGTTGAGCCTACCGTGCCTGATCTCGCTGGCGTCCACCCGCCATCCTGCCTGCAGGAAGTGGCCAGATTCGCTGGGGTTTTGCCCAGCAGGGGCTTCGAAAGGCAAGTCAGGTGCGGGGTGGCCCTGGAGCCAATGCAGCATGGCCTGCAAGGGCAGGGCTTCACCGAGCAGTTGTTGGGTGAGATCCTCCAGTGAGGCGAAGCCCCTTGCGCCCTCCGAGGTTTCCAATTGGGCTTGGACTGGCCCGCCTGATGCAGGTGCCTGCCAGCGCACCATGGCCATGCGCGTGCCCAGGGGGGTGGCCAGTGCAAGTGTCCCTTGATCATCCTTGACGTCAAGCTCGAAGGCCATCTGGCTTCCACTGGCGGTGGCGGCGCCGAATGCACCCAGCTTCAGGCTCAGGCGCCCCGCCCATTGGCCCGTGACAGGGGCAGAGGCCCAGCGCGAAAGCTGCAACGCTGCTTCACTGGCCGATGCCGCATCAGCCGCAGGGGTTGTGGGCAGAATCGCATCCGATCCATCAACTGCAAACGAGGATGCATCCGAGGGCGCGGGCGCATCGTCCATGGACGCGCAGGCGGCCAGGGCCATCACAAGTGAGGCCAGGGCGCAGCGCGAAAGCTTGACTACCTGGTTGCGCGTCAAATTCATCACAGTTTGGGTTGGAAGCGCTGCAAGGTGTCGCGAAGGGTCTTGTTGGTGGCGTCGCGGCCTTTGCCTTCACGCCAGACCTTGATGGCCTCCTCCTTGCGGCCTTGCACCCACAGCACCTCACCCAGGTGGGCTGCAATCTCGGGGTCGGGGCGCGCCATGAAGGCTTGCTGTAGGAGCGTGCGTGCATCGTCCAGCCTGCCTTGACGATAGGCCACCCAGCCCAAGCTGTCGGTGATGAAGGGGTCACCAGGTTTGAGCGACAAGGCTTTGCCCACCAGCTCCTGCGCTTCGTCCAGGGAGATGTTGCGGTCTGCCAAGCTGTAACCCAATGCGTTGTAGGCGTTGGGGTCTTCGGGGTTGAGCTGGATGACGCGGCGCAGCAGTGGGTCAACCTCGTCATGCCGGCCGAGTTGCTCGGCCACCATGGCTTGGTCGTAGAGCAGGCTGGGGTCGTTGGGAAAGCGGCTGTTGGCTTGTTGAAGCAGCTTGAGGGCTTCGTCATATGCCTTCATCTCACGCAGCAACTGCACTTCGGCATTGAGTTTGGCCAGAGCGTCGCGTGGTTCACTTTCGGGCATCGCGCGCAACAGCTTGAAGCCCTCTTGGACTTTGCCTTGGATCAGCAAGAGTTTGGCCCTGGCTGCTTGGATTTTGATGCGGGAAGTGTCGGGGTCCGCTTTGCGCAACCACTCGTCGGCCTGTGCGTACTGCTTGCGTTGCTCCGCAGATTGGGCGAGAAGTGAATAAACCGTCTCCAGATCCACGCCCAGCGTGCCAGGTGAGCCA
Organism: Pseudomonadota bacterium; assembly: GCA_041165245.1. Lineage (GTDB taxonomy): Bacteria > Pseudomonadota > Gammaproteobacteria > Burkholderiales > Burkholderiaceae_C > Aquabacterium. The sequence goes on along the minus strand of JBEANX010000530.1, from coordinate 8,411 downwards.
TCGGCCTGCGGCGCTGGTTTGAGGGTCAGCAATTGGCGCAAGGTGGCTTCACCTTGCTGGGCCTGCCCCAGTTCCAGCCGGACCGCACCCAAGGTGAGCAGGGCTTGGGCGTTGTCTGGTTGGTTTTTGACCACCACATCGAGCTGCTCGGCTGCATCGTTCAGGCGTTGCCCTGCCGTGAGCTTGCGTGCATAGGCCAGCCGGACGATGTCACTGGGTGTGGTCTTGAGTTGCTGTAGCACCGCTTGTTCCAGCTCAGGCTGCGATGTCATCAGCTCCGACGCGATCAGGCCGATGCCCGGGTGTGAGGGCGACAGCTTCATGGCGCTCTCAAGTGCACGATAGGCCTTGTTCGCATCACCGGCCATCAACCAGCCTTCGCTGTCAGCGACCCACGCTTCGACCAGGGCACTTTTGCCTTCGCGCCATGGCACGGTGGCGTCTTCGATGACCTTGGCCACAGCCTTGCGGTCAGTGATGCGGCCCATGGAGCGAGGCAGGCCGATGAGCACCGAGGGAAGGGCATGCACAGGTGTGGCTCTGAGCACCGATCTGATGGGGTCAGCCACCTCGTCGTAGCGCCCCAAGGCCATCAGGATCTGCGCCGTGTACTCAGAGGCTTCGCGTGACTCAGGCAGCGATTGCCGCCAAGCTTTGGCGGCCGCCAAGGCCTGCTCGCCTGCTCGGGCCTGCAAGGCGTAGTCCACCGACCTCTGGAACAGTTGCGCGTCTCGTGTGCGTTTGGCAGCATCCAGGTAGAGTTGGTAGGCGGTACCCAAGTCTCCCTGTCGCACTTGGATTTCGCTGATCAGCAACTGATAAAAGAGGTTTGCGTCCAATGTTGAGTTGTTGACCGCTGGCTTGTCGCTGGAGCCTGCCATGGCTTCGCTGGCAAGGGGGGCTGCGGTGAGTTCCTGAGGCGAGGCGAGGCTTTGCGCGCACGCCGAACCCAAGCTGCAAATGGCCGCCAAGGCCAAGAATGTGTGGCGCCACGCCGCATGTGCATGAGTGGTTTTTGATGCGCGGTTCGGCGCATTTTGGGTGGCATTCAGCATCTCAGGGCCCTGTGTGATGTCCTCAGGGGCGCGTACGGCATGGCGAAATCGCATGGACACTCCAACTTGATGCCCCATTCTAGGCACGGGCTTGCGACAGCCAGAGGGGGAGCACACCCCATTTGGCGGCTGAGTTGTGCGTCAACATGTGAACGCAGTGGTTGTTTGCTTGTTTCAACAGTTGTTTCGGGAGCATGAAACAGATGCCTGAGTTGCCAGAAGTGGAAGTCACGCGGCGCAGTTTCGCCAGCCGCATCGAGGGGGCCAGCGTGCGCCACGTGCGCATGGGCAAGGCCTTGCGTTGGCCTTTGGGGGTCGATGAGGCTTCACTGTCTGGCTTGACGGTGGGGCAGGTGTTTCGGCGGGGTAAATATTTGTGGCTGCCATTGCTCAAAGGTTCAGACCCAGCGGGGGGGCTCCTGTTGCACCTGGGCATGTCGGGCTCTTTGGCCTTTGTGGACACGCCCGAAGCCATTGCGCAGCCACCCGGGCCACACGACCATTTCGACCTGCTGAGCTCCCGAGGGCTGTTGCGTTTGCACGACTCCAGGCGCTTTGGTGCGGTGGTTTGGGGCACGGCGCTGGATGCTGGCTTGGTCGGGCAATTGCTGTCAAAGCTGGGTGTGGAGCCTCTGTCTGAACACTGGACAGCGCGCCACCTGCGCGAGGGCCTGGCTGGACGCCGTGTGGCCATCAAACAGGCCTTGCTTGCTGGAGATGTGGTGGTGGGCGTGGGCAACATTTACGCCAGCGAGGCCTTGTTCCGCGCGGGCATCCACCCCGAAACCTTGGCCGACCGCGTGGGCCCCACGCGGTGTGAGCGCCTTGTGGTGGCCGTGCGTGAGGTGTTGGCCGAGGCGGTGGAGGCGGGAGGCACGACCTTGCGTGATTTCAAGAACGCGCATGGGCAGCAGGGGCACTTTCAGCTCTCGACCATGGTTTATGACCGTGTGGGTGAGCCCTGCCGAGTGTGCGCGGCGCCGGTCAGGCGCATTGTGCAAGGTCAGCGGGCCACGTACTTTTGCCCCAAGTGCCAGCGGCGTTGAAGGTGGCTGAGGGCAGGATGGCCGCCGAAGGGCCCCGATCGTCAGTATTTGTGACATCTACGCCGCGTGTTTGATGGATTCAAGCCGGGCCAATGAGCTAGCATCGGCGTGATGAAGCCCACCTTCGCCACCCACCTCGACGCATTGGGCCAATGGCGCCTGGCCACTGACGCCAAATTGGCTGCATTGGCGCGTTTTGTGCGCGAGCATGACCTGCTGGACGACGGCACCTCCGAGTGGTTCGAGGCCATGCGCTACCGCCTTTCGGGCGAAAAGCTCATGGTGGCGTTTGTGGCTGAGTTCTCGCGCGGCAAATCCGAGCTCATCAACGCGATTTTCTTTTCTGACAAGGGCCGCCGAATGATGCCGGCCTCGGCAGGGCGCACCACCATGTGCCCGGTTGAGTTGGGCTATGACGCGGAAGACCCAGTGGGTTTGTCGCTCTTGCCCATCGAGACGCGCCTGGAGCCCACCTCGCTGGTGGAATACCGCCGCTCGCCGGCCGCGTGGACACACATTTCGCTCGACCTGGACAACCCCGAGGGCATGGCCCATGCGCTGGGCGAGGTCATGCGCACGCGCCTTGTCTCCAAAGAAGATGCCGTCGCCCTGGGTTTCTGGGACGACGAGCGCCCCGATGACAACCCCCCCATCAACGCGGATGGCCTGGTGGAAGTGCCGCTGTGGCGCCACGCCCGCATCAACTTGCCGCACCCGCTGCTCAAGCGCGGTCTGGTGGTGCTGGACACGCCAGGTCTGAACGCGATCGGCACGGAGCCTGAGTTGACACTGGGGCTGCTGCCCCAAGCGCACGCCACGGTGTTCATCCTGGGCGCTGACACGGGCGTGACTCGCTCTGACCTGAGCATCTGGCGCGATCACCTGTGTGGCCCCGCGCTGGCCCGCTTCGTGGCGCTCAACAAGATCGATTCGCTGGCCGACCCGCTGAGCACGCCCGACGAGGTCGAGGCGACCATCGCCCGCCAGTGTGACAGCGTGGCTCAGACGCTGGAGATCCCGCCTGAGCATGTGTTCCCGATTTCGGCACGCCAGGCCCTGGCCGCACGACTCTCCAACGATGAATCGGGTTTGCGAGCCAGCCGTTTGCCAGCCTTTGAGCAGGCCTTGTCGGAGGGGCTGTTGCCGCGTCGGAGAGAAACGCTGGCGCGAGGCGCTGTGGAAGGTGCTCATACCTTGCAGCACCAACTCACCCGCCGCTTCGGAGAAATGCGCCGCCTGCACGCCGAGCAGATGCTCGAGTTGCGCAGCCTGCGTGGCAAAAGCGGTGGCAAGGTGCAACTGATGTTGCAGCGTGTGCAGGGGGAAGCCACCGAATTCGAGCAATGCACGGCCCGCTTGGCCGCCATGCGTTCTGTGCACGCGCGCATGCTCAAGGAAGCGCTGCGAGACCTCTCGGCCGACAAGCTTCGCCAGGAGGTCGATGCCCTGCACCAGGTGCTGGGGGCTTCATGGCTGCCATTGGGGGCCAAGCGCTCCTTCATCGAGCTGTGCGGCCGCTTGCGTGAGCTGGTTGATCTGGCCCAGCAGCGTGCCGATGAGATGCAGTCGATGTTGGTGGCCTCGTTTGCCAAACTCAATGCCGAATTCGGCTTCAGCCTGGCCGCTGACCAGGCCCCTGACGTTCGCAAGTATCGCGATGACCTCGACTTGATCGAGCGCAACTATGTGCAGTACCTGGGCCTGAGCCAGGCCTTCAGGTTGGCGCAGCCAGGCTTCCAGGAGCAGTTTCGCCGCATGTTGATCTCGCGCTTGCGCGTGGTCTTCGAGACCATCAGCAACGACATCGAGCTGTGGAACAAGACGGCATCGGCCCAGGTCGATGGGCAGTTGCGTGAGCGTCGCCGCAACTTCAAGCGGCGCTATGAGTCGCTCGATCGCATCCAATCAGCGGCCAATGAGCTGGACACACGCCTGCAAGAGGTTCAATCGCACGACGAGCGCGTGTTGCAACTCCAGACGCGACTGGGTGATTTGATCGCTGAGCTGATCGCTGCGGCCGAGCACGACCCCATGGCCATCCCGCCCACGCTGGACGAGGCTGTTGACACGGGCATGCAGCATGCTTTTGCCGAGACCATGCCAGCACCGCTGGACATGCTCGCCCCGCCCAAGGCTTGAATGGCTTGATGGCGCTTCAGAAGTTGGATTGACATGAGCTCTGCGCTTGAGCGCCTGAACCAGGCGACGCAGTGCCTTGCGCCTGTGCTCTCTACACGCCTGGTGGCCTGGCAGCGCCGGGAAGGCCGCCACCACCTGCCTTGGCAGCAGACGTCTGACCCCTACCGCGTATGGCTCTCAGAGATCATGTTGCAGCAGACGCAAGTCACCACCGTGCTGGGCTATTACGACCGCTTCTTGGCAGCCTTTCCGACCGTGGCAGATCTGGCCGCCGCCCCGCAAGATGAAGTGCTCACCCTGTGGGCTGGCCTGGGCTACTACAGCCGTGCTCGCAACCTGCACCGCTGCGCGCAAGCTGTCGTGGCTGACCATGGCGGGGCATTTCCTGGCTCAGCCGCCTTGCTGCAGACCTTGCCGGGCATTGGGCCCTCAACAGCCGCTGCGATTGCGGGGTTTTGCTTTCAGGAGCGGGTGACCATCTTGGACGGCAACGTCAAGCGCGTGCTCAGCCGAGCCTTGGCTTTTGGCGAAGACCTCGCTTCGAGCAAGAACGAAAAGCTGCTCTGGCAAGCCGCCAGCCACTTGGTGCCCGAGCAAAACAGCGACATGCCCAGCTACACCCAGGGCCTGATGGACCTGGGCGCCACGGTGTGCACACCGCGCAAGCCCAATTGCTTGCTGTGCCCCTGGAACGATGTGTGTGGCGCGCGCAAAGAAGGGCAGCCCGAGGCTTACCCGGTCAAGACGCGCAAGCTCAAGCGGTCCAGTCGCGAAAGCTGGTGTTTGTGGGTGGAGCACGAAGGTGCGGTTTGGCTGGTGCAGCGCCATGAAAAAGGCGTCTGGGGAGGCCTGTGGACCCTGCCCATGTTTGCCTCGCAAGAGGCCTTGTTTGCCGCCTACACAGGCCCGGTCGAGGTGCAGCCGCCTGTGATGCACGTGCTCACGCACTTGGATTGGCGATTGCACCTGAGCCGAGCCCTGGTGGGCAGCAAACCTGATGTGCAGGCCTGGTTGAGCCAGTTGGCCGAGCCCGTGGAAGGGCAGGGCCGATGGGTGCCCTTGGCCGACCTGCATCAGTTCGGCCTGCCCACACCTTTCAAGCGATGGCTGGTGGGCGCCTGAGGGCAGGCTCGATCAGCCGCCGAGGGTGACGACCACGGGCGCGTGATCGCTGGGGCGCTCGTTCTTGCGCGGGGCTTTGTCGATCACGCAGGCGGTGACCTTGGGCTTGAGCGCCTCGCTCACGAGGATGTGATCGATACGCAGGCCCTGGTTCTTGCGAAAGGCCAGGTTGCGGTAATCCCACCAGCTCCAGGGCTTGGGCGGCTGATCGAACAGGCGGAAGGCATCTGTCAAACCAAGGCCGACCAGGCGGTGAAAGTGAGTGCGCTCCTCGACCGTGCAATGGATCTGGTCTTTCCAGCCGATGGGGTCGTACACGTCGGCATCGGTGGGGGCCACGTTGAAGTCGCCCATGAGGACGAGGTTCGGGTGCCGGGTGAGCTCGTCTTTCAACCAGGCGTTCAGGGCTTCGAGCCAGGCCATCTTGTAGACGAACTTGTCGCTGTCAGGGGCCTGGCCGTTGGGGAAATAGCCACCCACCACGCGGATGCTGCCCAGCGTGTCGTGCGGTACGGTGCCAGCGATGACTCGGGCTTGTTCGTCCGCGAAACCGGGGATGTTCTTGACGATGTCGGTGCTGGCCACTTTGGTGAGCAGGGCCACGCCGTTGTAGCTCTTCTGGCCGAACCACTGGGCTTGGTACCCGATGGCTTCCAGGTCAGCGTGAGGGAACTTGTCGTCGGTGAGCTTGGTTTCCTGCAGCACCAGGGCGTCGACCGGGTTGGCGGCCAGCCAGTCCACCAGTTGGGGCAGGCGCACGGCGAGGGAGTTGACGTTCCAGGTGGCGAGTTGCATGGTGCCTCGGGTGCGTTGGATTCATGAATGGCGGGCTAAAAGTGCGGGGCCTCAGGCTGTGGATGAACTGTGCCTGGGCGACCACCGGGGGGGATCGTACCCCGTGCCCCTACACGAGGCAGACGGTGCCAGTTGGTCCGTGGTGGGGTCATGGACGCCAAGCGAGAGTCAGGAGATGTCAGCCTGACAGGCAAGCCAGTTTTTACAAATGCCACCATTGCAAATAAGAATCGTTCGCATTAGAGTGGAGCCATCGTTTCAAAGGAAATGCACATGCCAAGCCCCCAGACGCACGCCCATGAACAGATTGAAACCCTCGCTGCCAGCTCGGTGGGGGATGTGAAGCTGTGCAGTTGTGGTGTGCTCACTTTGTCTTTGCAGTACTTGAGCTTGCGCTTTGAGCCTGCAGCCTTTCGTGAGCTCACCGCGCTGCTGGCTCAAGCCGATCAAGGCTTGAGCCGGGTGCGCGATTCGGCGCCAGGGCCATCGGCTGTGCCCGCACCAGCTTCTCACGTGCATTGAGGGAGAGGGCCATGTGTACCAAAGATGGACTGCCTTTGGGCGAGTGGGTGCGGCTGGCCACCGAGGGCTCTGCGGCCTTGGTGGTGGGGGCAGGCTGTGAGGGTGTTTCGGTGGGCTCTCGTCGGCGTCGCATCTGGGAGCTGGAGGGTCATGCCCACTGTCCGGTGATCGGGGTGGGCTTGCCCATCACGGCGCTTCGCAAGTTGGCCGACAAGGTGTTGGGCGGTCAGGCCCTGGCCAATGACTACGAACTGCATTGCGGTGTGATCGGTGCGTGTCAGAGTCGCACGCCCTTGGCCGAAGCGGTGAACAAGGAGCTGGACAGGCGTTACGCCTTGCCCGTTCAGCAAGCGTCCAGGCTCAAGTCAGAAGTGGCCTTGAAGGGCTGGTGGGCGCAGGCCATACAGCATCAGTTGCCTGGCGCATTGTGGGCAACCTTGACCCATGCACGGTGTTCGGAAGCCTTGGCCAAGGAGGTGCTCGGCCAGGTGCACATGATCCAGCATCAGGTGGGGGCGGCGTGTCGGGTGGACATGGCCCGTTTTGAGGCCCTGATGGCAGAGAACGCGGTGCTGGCCCGTTCTCTGGCGGCGGTGCAGTCCCGTCACACGGCCCTGGTGGGCGAGCAGACGCAGCGCATCGAGCTGCAGCAAGCGGTGATGGTGCAATTGCGCGCTGACCTGATCGGGCGAGACACGGCACTGGCCGCTGTTCGTGAAGAGCTGCAGGCCTTGGAGTCCGGTGTGTCTGGCCTGAAGACAAGGACCGAGTTGACGCGTCAGTGTGAGCGCCACATCGAGCGCATCCATCAACTGGAGCGTGCCTTGCTGGCTGCCACGCAGGAGGCGGAGCGTCAAAAGGCCAGGGCAGACCACCTTGTGCAAGACGCGCTGGTGGGGGCATTCAGCAAAGTGCCTTTGCCGCAGGGAGACGAGGCAGCCAGCGAGCCTGTGCCTGCCTTGGGTGACAGGGCCGTTCTGTGCGTGGGCGGTCGACGTGCCATCGTGCCCATCTATCGGGAACTGATCGAGCGAGCGGGCGGGCGCTTCTTGCATCACGACGGTGGCGAGCAAGAGAGTGTGTCGCGTTTGGATGCCACCCTGGCGGCGGCCGATCTGGTGATCTGCCAGACAGGCTGCATCAGCCATGACGCTTATTGGCGCGTGAAGGACCATTGCAAGCGAACGGGCAAGCGTTGCGTGTTCGTGGAGAACCCGAGTGCCTCCTCGCTGGTGCGTGGTCTGGGACTGGCGGTGAGCCCTGCACAAGAAGCGCCGCCTGCGACCCAGGTGCCCGAAGCACACTGAGCAGCACCGAGCCGCACAGCGCCCGTGTTCAGACGCGTTCGATGATCAGCGCGATGCCCTGGCCCACGCCAATGCACATGGTGCACAGCGCATAGCGGCCCCGGATGCGGTGCAACTGGTTCACCGCCGTGGTGACCAGGCGTGCGCCGCTGGCGCCCAAGGGGTGTCCCAAGGCAATGGCGCCGCCATTGGGGTTGACGCGTGCATCGTCATCCCGCAAGCCCAGTTGACGCAGCACGGCCAAGCCTTGTGCGGCAAAGGCTTCGTTCAGCTCGATCACGTCCATCTGATCGAGTCTGAGGCCGGTGAGTGCCAGCACCTTGCGCACCGCCGGTGCCGGGCCGATGCCCATGATGCGCGGCGGCACCCCGGCCGTGGCCAGGCCCACGATGCGGGCCATCGGCGTGAGGTGCTGTTGCACGGCC
>JBEANX010000529.1:0-12757 GCA_041165245.1 Pseudomonadota bacterium | reverse complement strand
GTAACTTGCAGATGACCCCAGGACATCCATTTGCTGGGGATTCGATGCTTTACGCTGCCTACGACACCAACCACATGCTCATGGAGCCTGTGCGCCTCATGGCACGCCAAACCGCTGACTGGTTGCACCACCTGCTGCCTTCTGGTGCGCCCCAGTCCACCCTGCAAGAAATCATGGCGGGCGGCATGCTCACCCGGCACTTGGCGGCCCGGCTGGATGTCTTTTCACGCTTGAAGCTGACGCACACACGCCCCCCCTTCATGATCGATGAGGTGGTCTCCAACGGCTTGAGCTGTGGCGTCAAGGAAGAGGCCGTGATGGTCACGCCCTTCGCCACCTTGCTGCACCTCAAGAAGGACCGCGACCTCAACCAGCCGCCTGTGCTGCTGGTGGCGCCCATGTCGGGGCACTTTGCCACGCTGCTGCGCGACACCGTGCGCACCTTGCTGCAAGACCACGATGTGTACGTGACCGACTGGCACAACGCCCGTGACGTGCACACCAAGCACGGCATCTTCGGCCTGGACGACTACACCGAGCACCTGATCCGCTTCCTCACCAAGATGGGGCCCGGCGCTCACCTGATGGCGATCTGCCAGCCGTGCGTGGCCTCGCTGGCGGCCACCGCTGTGATGGCGCAAGACAACCACCCTGCGCAGCCCCGCAGCCTGACCTTGATGGCCGGGCCCATCGATTGCCGCGTGAACCCCACCTCGGTGAACGAGCTGGCCACCAGCAAAGACATGGCCTGGTTTGAAAAGAACATGATCCAGACCGTGCCCTGGACCCAGCGTGGTGCGGGCCGCAAGGTCTACCCAGGTTTTGTTCAGCTTTCGGCCTTCATGGGCATGAACACCGAGCGCCACATCAAGGCCTTTGAGGGCCTGCGCGAGAACATCGCCAACGGCGAGTCAGACAAGGCCGAATCGGTCAAGGCTTTTTACGAAGAGTATTTCGCCGTGGCCGACCTGCCCGCCGAGTTCTACCTCGAAACGGTGGGCAAGGTCTTCCAGACTTACGACCTGCCGCGTGGCGAGCTCACCTTCCGCGGTGAGAAGGTTGAGCCCCAGGCCATCCGCAAATCAGCGCTGTTCACCGTGGAAGGCGAGCGCGACGACATCTGCTCTGTGGGCCAGACGGTTGCCGCGCAAGACCTGTGCACCACCATCCGCCCCTACTTGCGCAACCACCACGTGCAGACCGGTGTGGGCCACTATGGCGTGTTCAGCGGCCGGCGCTGGCAGAACGAGATCTACCCGCGGGTGCGGGAGGTGATCCACCAAGTGGCGCTTTGAAGCAAGCGAAGTGAGCCCGTCGTGGTGAACGTGGCACTTTGAGTTTGTCTCAGTGCCACGCTCTGGCTTCACTGGTAGGGCCAGATGTTGATGTTGGCGTTGACGGTGACTGAGTTCTTCACGGTCGTCACACCACGCACAGTCACCTTTTGCTTCAACACGGTGTCTTTCAAGCGCAGGCGATGGGTGCTCGCGTCGTAGCTCATGCCCGCACATGCCTCCAGAGGGCTGCCCGGCAGGGTGTTCACTTGACCTTGTCGGGACAGCTCAAAAAAGTAGGTGTTTGCATCGGCCTCTGGCAGGCTTTCAGAGCGGCACGCGACATTGGTCCGCCCGTCGGCAGTTTGAATGAACAGCACAAACTGGTCAGGTGCGTTGCTCAGCGCTGCCATGGTGATGACGGGCCAGGAGTCTTCTTGGGCATAAACCGGGATCACATCCACGCCTGTTTTCCCATCGCTCGTGACGAAGCTGTCCATCTGGGTTTCGCCATTGCTTACGATGGCGAGGCGTGTGGTGTAGCTGCCCTTGCTGATGCTTGTGCCTGTGATGGGCGTGATGTCCAGTTGGCCCCATGGCAATTGACCTGCCTCCTGGAACAGGTGGTTGGTTTTGTCGAAGCCTTTGAAATCCACCAGGCCTGAGCGGGTGCTGAGGTAGGTCGTGAGGGTGGCCGCAGACCCTGAACTCAGGCGGTTGGCCACGCTCAAGTCGTTGATGATCACACTCTGCTCACTGCTGTTGTCTGTGAACTGGACGTCACCCTTGCACGCGGCTGGCTGGATGCCTGTGGTGTCGAGGATGGTGTTCAAGTCATCAGACGTCCAACTGCCCGCTGCACACAGGTACTCACTGGTTTGCGCAGGGGTGCTGAATTCGGCGGTGCGCAGCAGCACCAGGTAACGGCTGCGATCGCTCGGGTCAGACACCACGGACAAGCGGGCATAAGTGGAGGTCAAGGCCTGGATGACCTGCAAGGCCTTGCCATTGACCAACAGCTTGCCGACCGATGCGTAACGATCGCTGCTGACCTGGTAGGTGGCAGGGCCACCGTTGAGCACCACATCACCGCCGCCCACCTTGGGCGTCAACGCCAAGGGCTGGGCCGGCGTGGGGCTCGGTGTCGGCGTTGGGCTGGGTGTCGGTGTCGGTACGACGACCGAGGGCTGTGTGCCCGCTGTCGGCGGCTGGGACATGCCGCCCCCACCACAAGCGCTCATGAGAGAGGCAACAGCCACGCACAACAGGCGCACGGCAATGGGTTGTTGGGGTCGGTACAGCATGACCACTTTCGCTTCAAGGAGACAGGCATCAGTTTGACGTGGCGGCCACGGTGCCCGGCGCTGCGGGAGCCGAGGGCAGCGATGTGGTGCCTGTGCTGCCTCCCGCAGTCGTGACCTCGATGGAGCCTGCTGTCCGTGGGGTGGTGGGCGTGGCTGGCGAGGGCGGTGCCGAAATGGCGATCGAGCCGCCCCCTGCAACTGCTGGAGCGGTGGTGACGTTGCTGCCGAGGGTGGCGCCCGGGTTTGCGATCAAGGTCGAGCCCGAGGTGGTGCTCGTGACGGGACCGAACGAGGCACTCCCTGAGCCACTCCCCGAGCCAGGGATGATGCTGGATCCGTTCAACTGAACGCGCGAGACGGGCACTGGCCAGCTGAAGGTGGCACTGATGATCAATGCCTTGCCTCCGCTCTCCTCGGCCGGGAGGCTCAGGTTGATGTACGAGGCGATACGCTTGGTCTCATCGATGGTAATGGCCTGGGTGCAAACCGGCAGGCTGGCAGCTCCCAGTTCAACCAGTTCGGCATCCGTCCACGCACTGCTGCGACAGGCAAAGTCCTTGTAGGTGCCCATGGCTGCGCCTGCCACCTGCGCACCGAAGCCAACGATGAACTTGGACGGCTTGCCTTGAACGAAGGCCAAGCCGGTGTCGAAGTCACTGTTTTCAGGTTCGATCTTGACCACGCGCCCAGACATGGGCAGATCACCATACGTGGCGTAGCTGGGGCCGTAGGTGGTGTCCAGCTTGTAGGTCTTGACCGCCAAGCCAGAAGAGCCCGCATCGATCACGATCAACTCGCCCTCTTTGGCCGTGACGCCCGAATCGCCCCCACCGCCACAGGCGGTCAGGGCACACAAGGCAAGGACGGACAAGGCCGCGCGGCCCGAAGCAAACAAAGACACCACAAGCGCCCCCAAGTTGAAGCTGTTTCAATGAGCTTGCACTGTAGAGACGTGTGGGCCGCGCCGGAGCCCCGACGCGCAGCCTCACCCCCTTTCGAGGGTGTTCATTCAGGGGGCTTCGAGTGAGCCTGCGCTCAGGGAGCCTCAGCCGTTTCTACGCTGGTGGCCAGCGTGTCGATGACGGTAGGCTCTGGCTCGGGCAGGGGCCATGTGTAGGTGGCACTGACCACCACCTTGTCGCTGCTGTTGTTGGCCGACACCAGGGGCAGGTCACTGTAGGTCACGGTGCGCTGGGTGGCGTCCAGGGTGATGGCCTTGGTGCAGACGGGTTGGTTGAGCAAGCCAGGTTCGTTCGAGGCCTCGGCCAGCTCGTTCAACTCGGCGTCCGTCCATTCGCTGCTGCGGCAAGCGTAGGTGCTGGGCTCCGTGGTGGGCTTGCTCACAAAGCCGACCAGATACTTGGCTGGATTGCTTTGCAGGTAGACCACGCTCGTGGCGAAACTCTCGTTCGCTGGGTAGACGATCACCACGGTGCCGAAGCTGAGCTCTAGGGACTGGCTCACTGCGGGCCCCGTGTCGGGGTTGGTCTCGACCAGCACATAGGTGCCCGTCGGCACGGTGGACAAGCCTGCGCTGCCCAGCACCAAGGTGCCAGCGGCTGCGATGGTCTCTGGGGTCGCCGTGGCGCCAGTGGTGGGTGCCACCGTGACCGTGTTGGTGGGGGCAGGTTCCACGCTCGTGCCTTGGGAGCGCGCCGGGGTCAACCCAGCGACGGACACGCCACCGCCACCGCATGCGCTCAAGGTGGCTGCAGCAGCCATGGCCAAAGTCAAGCGAAGTAGGCCGGGAGTGAACATGCGGGCTCCTGTGACATGGTGTTCAGAAGCGCCTGACTTTAGTCAAAAATGTGTCAATTCAGAGGCGATCCGGCACATCGCCCCCTGCTTGAGCGACGGGTTTGTCCCGCCAGGGTTAGTCTCAATTCGCAGACCAGCGTTCCTTGAGTTGCGCCAGCGCGGTCGGGTCTTCAATGGTGGTCAAGTCGCCCGCATCGCGCCCTTCGCACACCGCTTGAATGGCACGTCGCAGCAACTTGCCCGAACGCGTTTTTGGCAGCACGTTCACGAACACCACGCGGCTGGGGCGGCCCACCGCACCCAGGTATTGGTCGACGGTTTTCATGACCTCGGCCTGCAAGCTGGCGGCCAGCTCAGGCGTGGCAGCCTTGCTGGCATCTCGCAGCACGGCAAAGGCCATGGGCACCTGGCCCTTGAGGCTGTCTGCCACACCCACCACGGCCACTTCGGCCACGGCAGGGTGGCTGCTGATGGCTTCTTCGATCTCACGGGTGCCCAGGCGGTGGCCGGCCACGTTGATGACGTCGTCGGTGCGGCCCAGAATGAAGTGGTAGCCGTCCTTGTCGCGGATGCCCCAGTCAAAGGTGTTGTACGAGGGCGTGCTGCCAGCTTGTGGGCCGGTGAAGCTGCGCCAGTAGGTCTTGATGAAACGCTCGTCGTCGCCCCACACGGTTTGCAGGCAGCCCGGTGGCAGGGGGTAGTCGATGCTGACCACGCCTTTCACGTCGGGCTCGGTAATCACCGCACCGGTGACGTCGTCGCGCAGCTTGACGTCATAGCCCAGCATGGGCATGCCGGGCGAGCCAAAGCGGGTGGGCAGGTCAGCCTGCACGCCATGGGCCACGCTCAGGATGGGCCAGCCGGTTTCGGTCTGCCAATAGTTGTCGATGATGGGCTTGCCAATGGCGTCGTTGATCCAGCGGGCGGTGGGTTCGTCCAGCGGCTCACCCGCCAGGAAGAGGTGCTTGAGGCTGCTCAGGTCGTGCTTGCTCAGGCAGGAGGGGTCTTGCTTTTTGAGCACCCGAATCGCCGTGGGCGCCGAGAACATCACGCTGACCTTGTACTTCTCGACCAGCGACCACCAGATGGCCGCGTCAGGCTGAGTGGGCAGGCCCTCGTAGATGATGGTGCTCATGCCCGCGATCAGCGGACCATAGACGATGTAGCTGTGGCCCACCACCCAGCCGATGTCGCTGGTGCAAAAGAAGGTCTCGCCGGCCTGGCCCTGGTAGATCTGGTCCATGGAGGCGGCCAGTGCCACGGCATAGCCACCCGTGTCGCGCTGCACGCCCTTGGGTTTGCCGGTGGTGCCGCTGGTGTAGAGGATGTAGCTGGGGTGGGTGGCGTCGACCCAGGCGCAGGGCACCTGAGATTGGCGGTGCTGCTCGCGCAGCTTGGCGAAATCGACATCCCTTGGGGCCATCATGGGGGCGGGGGCCAGGCCCCGGTCCACCAGCAACACGTGGTCCACCTGGTGGGTGGCCAGGCGCAGTGCTTCGTCCAGCAGGGGCTTGTAGGCCAGGGCCTTGCCTCCGCGTGAGCCTGCATCGGCCGTGACAATGAGCTTGGGTTTGGCGTCGTCGATGCGGCTGGCCAGTGAAGCACTGGCAAAGCCGCCAAACACCACCGAGTGGATGGCGCCCAGGCGCACGGTGGCCAGCATGGCGATGATGGCCTCGGGGATCATGGGCATGTAGAGCAACACCCGGTCGCCCTGTTGGACACCGAGGGCTTGCATCATGGCCGCGGTGGTCTCGACCTCCTGCTGCAACGCCTTGAAGCTGATGCTGCGCTCGGTGTTCGTTTCGGTCGAGACAAAGATCAGCGCAGCTTGGTCGCCCCGCGTGGCCACGTGGCGGTCGACCGCGTTGTGGCACAGGTTGGTCTGGCCGCCCACGAACCATTTGGCAAAGGGCGGCTGGCTGGTGTCGCAGATCTGCTCAGGCTGGCGGCGCCACTCGATGCGCGAGGCCTGTTCGCGCCAGAAGGCATCGCGGTCGGTGATGGAGCGCTGGTGCAGCGCGGCGTAGCTTGAGGTGCTCGTCAAGGGGCTCGTCATGGTGTGCGCTCCAACTCAGGAGGTTTTTCACCATGCTAGTGGCGGGGGCTTGCCCGCAACTCAGGGTTAGCACTGTGCCAAGCTGCCACAGCGGGGGCAATTTGCCACACCTTCAGATGAAAACAGCGGCCCTGCGCAGGATGATGCCGCCAAAGGCGATGAGGCCCAGCACCACGCCCCACTTGAGGATGTTCATGCCCCGAACGCGCCAGACCGGATCACCCGTGGTGCGTCCCATGAACACGCACAGGGCAAAGGCCACGGCCATGCCCAGAACCAGGAATCGAAGCAGGGCCATTCAGGGAGGGCTTTCAGTGTGTGAAGTGGTGGGGCAATGGGCCATCAGAAGGCTGTCACCAGGCGGGCGCCAGCTCGGCCAAGCCCTTGGGGGCTTTGGCCTTGTCGTCGAAGGTGACGATCTCCCAGGCGTCTTCGTGCTTGAGCAACTCGCGCAGCAGCAGGTTGTTCAAGGCGTGGCCTGATTTGTAGGCACTGTAGGCAGCCAGCAATGGGTAACCCACCACGTACAGGTCGCAAATGGCGTCGAGGATCTTGTGTTTGACGAACTCGTCGTCGTAGCGCAGGCCGTCGCCATTGAGCACGCGGTGGTCGTCGACCACGATGGCGTTGTCCATGCTGGCGCCCAGGCCCAGGCCGCGTGAGCGCATCATCTCGACGTCTTTGGTGAAGCCGAAGGTGCGGGCGCGGGCGATGTCGCGCTTGTACTGGCCGGTCGAGAAATCGAACTCGACGCGCTGGCCGGTCTGGTCCACGGCGGGGTGGTCAAAGTCGATCTCGAAGGCCAGCTTGTAGCCGTGATAAGGCTCGAGGCGGGCCCATTTCAAGCTGCTGCCTGAGCCTTCGCGGTACTCCACGGGCTTGTTGACGCGGATGAAACGCTTGGGCGCTTTTTGCAGCTCGATGCCGGCGCTTTGCAGCAAATACAAAAAAGCGGCTGAAGAGCCATCCAGGATGGGCACTTCCTCGGCGGTGATGTCCACGTAGAGGTTGTCCAGGCCCAAGCCGCAGCAGGCCGACATCAGGTGCTCGATGGTGTTGACCTTGGGCGCGCCTGGGTCACCACCCGGTGAAATGGTGGTGGCCATGCGGCAGTCGCACACCGAGGCGGGCGTCACCGGGATATCCACCGGGTCGGCCAGGTCCACACGGCGAAACACGATGCCAGTGTTGGGTGGGGCCGGGCGCAGGGTGAGTTCCACCCGCTGGCCACTGTGAAGGCCCACCCCCACAGCGCGGGTGAGGGATTTCAGGGTGCGTTGTTGCAGCATGGGAGCATTATCGCGCTGCAGCATCAAGCGTGGGGTGCGCAGGGGCTTGGGCTGTGGCCCCCAAGGCTTAGGGGGCTTGCGTTTCTCAGGGGTCACAAGGGGGCCATGCCCTCTTTGCGCTTCGCGTTTTGCGCACCACAATGCGCTGGCTTGAGGAGGAGCACCCCATGAACCGACAACCCCGGTGGCTCAGTGCCACCCTGTGCCTCGCCTTGCCCGCCGTGTTAACGGCCTTGTTGCCCCACCATGCGTTGGCAACTGAAGCCGCCCTGCCCGTGACGCAGACATCTGCTGTGGTGCGGCCTTTGCCGCGTGAGCTGGGCAAGCCGCAAGACGATGTCAAGCTGGACATCACTGGTTTTGTGATCGACGGTCTGCCCGAGGCCTCGGTGCCCGCGCTGGCCGCCCTGACCGCCGCTCAGACAGGCCCTGGCCGCACCTACGAAGATCTGATCAACGCCGCTGCAGCGGTGACGCGCCACATGCAGCGCGACATGGGCTACTACGTGGGTTTTGCCTACGTGCCTGAGCAAAAGATGCTGGGTGGGCAGGTGCACCTTCAGGCGCTTGAAGGGCGGCTGGACCAGGTGCGTGTGATGCCGGTCGATGCAGGCCAGCAAGGTGCGCAGGACGCGCCAGCTTTGCAAGCCCAGGCGCAGGCCCTGGTCGACGAGCGCCTGGCGCATCTGCAGCCCGGCGCCATCTTGCGCACCGACGATGTGGAGCGCGGCGTGCTCTTGCTCAATGACGTGCCAGGCTGGCGCTTTCGGGTTGAGATCGAAGAAGGCAGTGGCCCTGGCACGGCCAGTTTGCGTGTGACGCCTTTCAGCGAACGGGGGCTGAGTGGGCGCGCCGAGCTGGACACCCTGGGCAACCGCTACACCGGCCTGGCCCGCCTGAGCGGCACGCTTCAGGCCAGCAACCCCCTGCGCCGGGGCGATGTGCTCACGGCTCAGGCCTTGAGCTCGCACACGGGCGGGCTCAAGCAGCTCAGTGCCAGCTACACCTTGCCCTTGGGTGCGCAGGGCTTGAAGCTGGGTGGCACGGTTTCACGCGTGGAGTACGGCTTGGACCGCGATGCTTACCCGGCGGACTATGCGGGCTCCGTGGTGTCAACAGGCTTGTTTGCTTTGCACCCCTTGCTGCGCTCGCGCAATGCCAATGTGTTTGGGCTGATCAGCCTGGAGCACAAGCAGTTTGACGACCACCAGGCGGGCCTGCGCCCCAGCAAGTTCAGCAACGACTGGCAGCTGGGCCTGGTGGGCGACGCCCGAGATGACCTGCTGGGCGGCGCCATCAACACCTTCGAGCTGCAGGCCCTGCATGGCCGTATGGGCTTTGGTGCGGGTGCCAACCCGCTTGGTTTGAGCCCGAGCTTCAACAAAGTCACCTTGGGTGCTTCGCGTTTGCAGGGCCTCGTGCCGGGCCGTTTGCAACTGTTTGCGCGTTACAAGGCGCAGTGGGCCGGCGCAGGCCTGGACGCCACTGAAAAATACGCAGCAGGTGGGCCGCTCGGTGTGCGTGCGTTTGGCCCCGGTGAGGCCTCTGCCGATCATGCGCAGGTGGCCAACGCCGAGTTGCGCTGGCTCCCACCCGAGCCTTGGCTGGGCCCTCTCGCACGTGAGGTCCTGGTGACCACTTTTTACGACTGGGCCCATGTGCGCTTCAGCCACGATGCCGCCCTGCAGCCTGCTGGGCAGGCCAACGCGGCCACACTCAGTGGTGCGGGCCTGGGCCTGATCTGGGACCGACCCGGCAAGCATGTCCTGCGTTTGGATGTGGCCTGGCCCATCACGGGCACGGCCTGGTCTGACCCCCGCCACCACGAGCCCCGCGCCAATGCGGTGTTCACCCAACGTTTCTGAGGTGCCCCATGTCCACGCATAAAAACACCCACTCTGGCCAAGCAAGACCTTGGATGCTCTCCGCCGTGCTGGCCATCGGCTGCCTGCTGGCCGCCGGGAGCGCGTTGGCGCAATTCACGACCAACCCGAACAACCCCAACGCACCGGTGACAGCGCCCAGGGGCGGCAAGGACGCCACTGAACCTGTGGTGAACGCACCCAGCGTGGCGCCTTTGCCCATGCCTGTGGTGGCCGCGATCCAGGCCGCCACCACGCTGGCCCGCGAGCCCTTGAACCTGGCCACTGAGCGGGCCTTGCCCGCTGGGGTGGTGACCTCATCTCAGTTGATGTTGGCGGCAGCGACATTGCCCGCTTTGTCTGCGGTGCCAGTGGCTTCGTCCATGGTGCCTGCGCCCATCAGGTCGCTACCGCCCATGCAGCCTGTGTTCGCGCCGGCTTTGCCACCTGTCGGCAAGCCTGTGCCGGCGGTGCTCAGCCCTGCCGTGCCCTTGCCGGTGGGAGGCGTGCGCCCCTCGGTGGCGGTGGAGCCCGCAGGGCCCGCGGTTCCTGCCGCCCCCGCTGTGACCACACCCGCGGTGCAGCCAGTGACCGTGGGTGCGCCGGTGGGTGAGGGCGTTCGTGTGATGCGCGCGCCTGCCGCCTGCACCCCCAAGACCAACAGCCTGGATTGCGTTCAGGATTCCAGCGAAGCAGGGCAAGGTGCCAATGTGTCGGGCCGGGTGCGCAACAGCGTCATCGGCGAAGTGGGGGCGGGCAAGGCCACCACAGAGGGTGCGGGTGGCGCGCAGCGTCAAGCAACGTGCACGCCCAAGCCCGGTGAATTGAGTTGCTCGAACTGATGCCCAGCCCTAGGCTTCAAAGCGTGTGGGTGCGGTCGCCGTTTCTGAAGCCAATGGCATCGAACCACTCGCCCTTCACAAAGCCGATCACCTTGAACAGTTCGCCCATCTCGTGCTCGCCCAGCAGTTTCTGCACGGCGGCCGTGGCCTTGATCTGCTCAGCGCTCAGGGTCTCGCCCGGTGCGGGCAGCAGGCTGAGTAAGCCGCAGTTCATCAGGAAGTGGGCCTGCGTGGTGTAGCCCAAAGGCTCCCAGCCGCCTTCTTGCCCGGCCAGGGCAATGCCCGTGAAGTTCACGTGGGTGGTGATGTCTTTGGCGCCGACTTGGTCAAGTGGGTCGGGGTCACTGCGGTGGGCCTGGTGGCACATCAAGGTGCCGCCCAAACGCTGCGGGTGGTAGAACTCTTCAGCGGGGAAGCCGTAGTCCACAAAGAAGGCCGCGCCCTTGCCCATGTTGGCGGCCAGCGTGGCCACGAAGGCTTCGGCCGGTCCGTGGGTCTCCACGACGGTGCCCGGCACAAAGCTTGAATCGGGCTGTTCGGTGGGGGGGCGCACGCCTTCGGGCAGGGGGCGCTCAAGCCAGGTGAAGGTGGGCTCGGCTTGGTCGTCTGTCGTTGGGGCCAGGCTCACGCCACGTTCAAGCCACACCTGGCCATTCCAGGCCAGCAAGTGCGCGGGGATCGCGTCGAGCACCTCGTTGCCGATGATCACGCCGTTGATCTGCTCGGGCAGGCTGTCGGCCCAGACCACCTTGTGCGCCATCTCGGGGTGGGCTTTGGCGATGCGTTCATGCTGGCGCTCACGCAGCGTGCCTGACAAATCAACGATGGTGTACCGCTGGATGCTGCCGCCGATCTCGCCCAGCACTTGCTCGGCCAAGGCGCCGGTGCCTGCGCCAAATTCCCAGACTTGGTCAGTGCCGGTCACCTCCAGGGCCTGATCGATTTGCTTGGCAAAAGCCTGACCGAAGAGCGGGCTCATCTCTGGCGCGGTCACGAAGTCGCTGCCGTCTTGCGGGCCCTGGCCCAGCACTCGCCTGCCGCTGCTGTAATAGCCCAGGCCGGGGGTGTACAGGGCCAGCTCCATGTAGCGCTCAAAACTCATCCAGCCACCGCGCTCGCGGATCTCATCCGCAATCAGCCGGGCCAGGGGGTGAGCGCCCAGCGGGGCGGCCACTACACTGTGGTCTGAGGATTCGGGGTGGCCATCGGGCTGAGTGGTGCGCTGAGTCATCCCCCATTGTAGAAAAGGTGTTCCAACATGGCTGAAGCAAGGCCTGCCGATGTGGGCAGTGTGGCCCGCGTGGCTTTGGTGACAGGTGCCGCCAAGCGCCTGGGCCGCGAGATCGCGCTCACGCTCGCCCGCCAGGGCTGGGACGTGGCTGTGCACTGCCGCGCCTCCCGCGATGAGGCCGAGGCCACCGCCGCTGACATCACCGCACTGGGCCAACGCGCCGTGGTGCTCAGCGCCGATCTGTCTGACGAAGTGGCTTGCCGCGCTTTGCTGCCCGCCGCCATCGAGGCCCTGGGCCAGGTCGATGCCGTGGTCAACAGCGCCTCGACCTTCGAGTACGACAGCGCCCAGAGCTTCAGCTACGCCATGCTGGAAAAGCACCTGCGTGCCAACACGGCCCCTGCCATCGTGCTGGCCCAGGCTTTGGCCGAGCATGTGGTGGGCCGTGGCGCCAGCGGTGCGGTGGTCAACCTGCTGGACCAGAAGCTGTGGAACCCCAACCCGGATTTCTTCAGCTACACGCTGTCAAAAGCCGCGCTCGAATCAGCCACCACCTTGCTGGCCCTGAGCCTGGCGCCGGCTGTGCGCGTGGTGGGCGTGGCACCCGGCCTGACCTTGACCAGCGATTGGCTTCAGGGCGACAAGTTCCAGCAGTTGCACCAGCTCTCGCCCTTGGGGCGTTCTTCCACCCCGCAGGATGTGGCGGCCACCGTGGCCTTTGCCCTGGCCAACCAATCGATGACCGGCACGACGCTGCTGGTCGACGGTGGCCAGCACCTGCAGCGCTTCGAGCGCGATTTTTCGATGATGTGAGGCAAGCGCCATGTCCCTGACCAAAGGCAACCAGATCCTGACCCTCACGGGCCTTCGCTTCGACGCCAAGCTGGGCATCTTGGCCAATGAGCTCACGGCGCCGCAACCCATCTTGGTGGATGCTGAACTCAACCTGGGCAGCCAGCCCTTGATGCCGCACGACGACGAGATCCTCAACGTGCTCGATTACCGCAAGGTGCGCACCATCATCATTGAAGACTGCACGGCCGTGCATGTGAACCTGTTAGAGACGATGATCGGCAAGCTGTGCCTGCGCCTGATGGAGCTGCCCGGTGTGCTGGGCGTGCGTGTCAAGATCGCCAAG
>JBEANX010000528.1:0-9333 GCA_041165245.1 Pseudomonadota bacterium | reverse complement strand
ACAGGCAGCACTGCAACGGCGAACTCGTCAGTGCTGAACCTGCATGAAACCTTCACCGTTGACGTGATGCGTGGCGACCGCCGCAAGGGCAGCAAGGGCGCCATCACCAACGCGACGGGTGGCAGCGCCACCTTTGACAAGCCAGTGGACAACATTGGCTCCAAGACCATCCCCGACTACGACGCTTACGCCGCCAAGCACATCTACAGCGTGAACATTCCCGGCTGCACGGCGCCTGCCAAGCTGTTTGTTGGCCAGCGCAAGGACCCGTTTGCCGTCAACCTGGGCACCATCTTTGACCTGGTCAACTCAGACGCTGCGACGCTGACCAACCCCAACCTCAAGGACGCGGCCAAGAACACGATCGACGACAAAAATGTCACCACCCTGGCCCTGGAGGTGCACAAATCTTGCCTGACCAACGGCACTGACCCTGTGATCGGCGCGTGGACGACAGCCAGCTTGCGCCAGGCCAGGCTGTTGAGCGGTGCGCCAGCCTCCGGCCACCAGACCAGTGAAAAGGCCGGTGGTGCCTGGGTGCAGGTCTCGCGCCTTGGTAACCCATTGGTGAACGAAGTGATCATTGGCCTCCCCGACAAGGACAAGTTCAACAGCTCCAAGCCGGAGAACGACCTGCAATTTGCCGCCTACGTGACCAACCCCACGCTGCCCAAGTTGCTCGACATTGCATTGGGTGCGACTGTCTCGCCGACCAACTTCCCGCGCACTGACCTGCTCAATGTGTTCCTCACGGGCTTTGCGCCCCTCAACAAGCCCGCAGGCACGCCCAAACCAGCCGAAATGTTGCGCCTGAACACGGCCATCCCGCCTGTGACCTTGGCCAGCCAGAACCGCCTGGGTGCCGCCGGTGAAGTGCTGAGGGTTGGCGGTGCTGGCAACCTGGCCAATGCCGTTGACCTGGCAGGCTTCCCCAATGGCCGCCGCCCTGCGGACGACGTTGTGGACATTGCCCTGGTGGCCATGGCTGGCGGCTTGTGCGTGATCAACAGCAATGCAGACTTGACGGCCTTGCAGGCCGGGGACGACCAGAATGTTCTTGGCTTCAACAGCTTCGCGATCCCGGGTGTGGGCACCTTGAACTCAGCCTGCAAACTGGCCAGCGTGCCCTTGGGTGGCACTTCGGCCAACTTGCACGATGCGGTCGATCAAGCTGGGCTGAAAGACCCGAGCGCACCCAAGACCGAAGCCAATTTGAAGTACCCGCTCAAGGCCGCCTTCCCCTACTTGGCCACGCCCATTGGCGGCACCCCAGCCAACTGACCCAAGGAGTTGACATGAAGCAAGTCAAATTCAAAGGCGCGTGTGTCGCGCTGATGGGCTCGATGTTGTTGGCCGCATGCGGTGGTGGCGGGCATGACCCGGCGCCAGTGGCTGCGGGCCCAGCGCCTGTGGTGATCACGCCTGAGGTGACGGTCGCGGTGCCCACCGAGGTGGCGACCTCTGCCACGGCCGCCACGACCTATGTCGCGTCATTGAGCAGCCAGCCGGCCGCCACGACCGACACCCTGGAGCCTGTGGCCGTGCCCGACACGGTGGCCCAGGACGACACGGCCGAGCCGCAGTGAGCGAAGGGGCTGCCATGGTTCACACGCGTGCATTCAAACCTTTCTTATGCTTGGCATTCAGCTGCCTCGCGTGGGGGGTGAACGCCGAACCATGGCAGCCCCGATCTGACCTCGAATTGATCGAGACCTTGCCTGCTGAGACCAGTGCCCGCAAAGATGCGGCCCGCGCCCGACAGGCGATGCTGCGAAGCCCCAAAGATGCGGCCCTTGCAGTGGCCGCGGCCTCACGCTACCTGGCATTGGCCAGGGAGCAGGGCGATGCCCGTTATGCAGGCTTGGCCCTGGGTGCCCTGCAAGCCTGGCCATTGGGCAAAACTGCTCCGACCGAGGTGCTGGTGATGAGGGCCACCGTGGCCCAGTACCTCCATGATTTCGACGGGGCTGCCGCGCTTTTGCGGCAGGTCCTCACCCGCGAGCCCGCGCATGCCCAGGCCTTGCTGACGCTGGCCACCATCAAACGCGTCCAGGCTCGCTTTGATGAATCAGATGCGGCTTGTCAGGCATTGCTGCGAGCAGGGCAGGCCCTGCATGCCAAGGCCTGCCTGGCCGAGAACCTCTCACTTCGCGGCAAGCACGAAGAAGCCCGTCAGGCCCTGGCCGCTTTGTTGGCCCAAACACAAGCGCGTGAGCCGTCTGCACAAGCTTTGAGGCAGTGGTTGTTGACCACACAGGCCGAAATGCACGAGCGAGCCGGCCAGCCGCGTGAAGCCGAGGCTTCATGGCAACAGGCCATGGCCCTGGGCGATCATCCTTATGTGCGCACCGCTTACGCCGATTTTCTATTGCAGCAAGGCCGGCCGCAGGAGGTGATGCGCCTTTTGGCCGAGCAGCCCCAGACCGATGCCGTTTTGCTGCGACTGTGCATCGCTGCCAAGCGTGTTCAAGACCCTCGTGCGCCAGCTTGGGCGCAAGACATGCAGCAGCGCCTGGCGGCCAGCGCGAGCCGCCCGGATGGCGCCCAGGTGCATGCGCGCGAGCAGGCGCGTTTTGCGCTCGACGTGAAGAACCAACCTGAACAAGCCCTGGCTTTGGCCCGCTTGAACCTGCAACATCAGCGTGAAACGGCCGACCTGCTGGTGTTCGCGCGCGCTTCGGCGGCCCTGCCAGCACCAGATCAAGTGCAGGCGGCCCGCCGTGAGTTGGCCCAATCAGCCCAGACCTGGGGGATGCAAGATGCACGACTCTCGAATTGATTTGCGCGCACGGGCATGTCTGTGGGCCGCTCTCGCAGCTCTTGCCTTGCTGTGGACGCCTTCCGCTTGGGCGCACAAGGCCAGCGATGCCTACCTGCAGTGGCGCCAGGAGGGCCAGCTGGTGGCCCTGCGCTGGGACGTGGCCGTGCGTGACTTGCAAGCCCTCATGCCGCTGGACACCAACGACGATGGCCGCATCACCTGGGGTGAGCTCAAAGCCCATCAGGCCGAGATCGATGGCTACATGCTGTCGCACCTGCGTTTGCAAGCCGGCTCTCAAAACTGCCACTTGCGGCCTGTGCCTCAGCGCAAAGGCTCCCCTGAAGCCGCACCCTTGGAGCGACGCTCGGACGGCGCCTATTACGTGCTGCGCCTCGCAGCCACCTGCCCGGCAGCGCCCGGTGCATGGCAGCTCAGCTATCGTTTCATGCAGGAAGTTGACCCGACCCACCGTGGTTTGCTGAGCCGCTTGGGCGGCAGCGAAGCACCTTTGGCCTTGGTGCCTGATGGGCGCTTGACCCCTCTGCCTGGCAAGCCTGAGCGCATGTCCATGATGGACATACCCTCGCGCCACGCGGCGGTGTCAGCTTGGCCCGGCCACTTGGGCGTGAGGCAGGCCTCTTACCTGCCTGAGCTCACGCCCGATGCGGCGAGCAGCCCCAAGGCACCACAAGACCATGCTCAGCCACAGCCAACAGCGCTGGCGGCTGAGCCTGCCGCAAGGGCAAGCCCTTGGCAGTTGCTGCGCGATGGCGTGCACCACATCCTCATCGGCACCGACCATGTGCTCTTTTTGATCTGCTTGGTGTTGCCCTCCGTGCTGGTGCGCCAGGGCGGACGCCCCGGCCTGGACGCCCTGGCGCCGGTGCCCCGTGCCAAGCAGGCCTTCATGCCGGTGCTGGGCGCAGTCACCATGTTCACCATCGCGCACTCGATCACTTTGGGGCTCGCGGGCTCGGGCTTGGTGAACTTGTCACCCCGGGTGGTCGAACCGGGCATCGCGCTCACCATTGCGTTGGCCGCCATCGACAACGTCAAGCCCATCTTTGGTGGCAGGCGCCACCTTTTCACCTTCTTGTTTGGCCTGGTGCACGGCTTTGGCTTTGCGGGCGTTTTGGCCGAGTTGAACCTGCCCACGGCAGGCTTTGCCTGGGCCTTGCTTCAGTTCAACTTGGGTGTGGAGTTGGGCCAGCTGATGGTGCTGGTGCCCACCATGGCACTGCTGCTGCCCTTGCGCCACTGGCGGGCTTACCCCCACCAGTTGATGCCGGCGCTGTCGATGGCGGCTTTGGTGGTGGCCTTGGCCTGGTGGGTCGAACGGGTGTTCAACCTGGGCTTCATGCCGATCTGATCAAGCCACCTGTGGGTTGAGCGAGTAGGTGCCTGTCCAGCTGGCCTGTGCCAGCACATGGCCCTGCAAGGCTGCTCGCACTGTGGGGCCATCGACCTTGCCTTTGATGTCCAGGGTGGCCACATCGAGTGCGTAAACCGTGAAGACATAACGGTGGCGAAGGGCATCGTTCCAAGGCGGGCAGGGGCCGTCATAGCCGTAGTAATCGCCATTCATGTCATGGTCGTTGGCGAACCAGCCGGTGTAATCGTTCAGGCCGTGGCGCCAGGTGGCGTCACCCGGCGCGCGCGGGCCGGCTTTGCCGCGGGTGGTCACGCCATGGCTGTGGCTGCCGGCTGTGATCTCGCTCACATCGGCAGGCAGGTCGATCACTGTCCAGTGGAAGAAATCCACACGGGGCAGATCAGCCGGCACGGTCTTGCCTTCCTGGTTGACGTCATCGCCCTGGCTGGGCACGTCAGGGTCCACACAGAGCACCACGAATGATTGGGTGCCCTCAGGGGCCTCAGACCAAGCGAGGTGCGGGTTGCGGTTGTTGGAAAGCGCCACATGGTGCTTGGCATCGATCACGGCGAAGGCGAATTCACCGGGGATGGGCGCACCGTCTGCAAAACTCTGGCTGAACAGCTTCATGAGGGGCTCCGTGTTGCGGTGTTTGGCCTGATCCTACTTGAGGTCTGCCCATTTGTGTGTCGATTGGTGGACGAAGCCCCTTGGCTTTGAGCACCCCCCGCTTGTGTCTGGGCTACCCTGTTTGGCGATTCGTGTGTGGGGTAAATTCAGGGCCTTGATGCACATGTTCAACCCCTCAGCCATGACCACTCTTGCGCCATCTCCGATCAGGCCTTGGGTGGCCATGGCCTTGGCATGGAGCCTCATGTTCGGGGGGGCTTCGCTGCGAGCAGCCGAGGTTCATGTGGCTGTGGCCGCCAACTTTGCGGGCACTTTCCAGAAGCTCACAGCGGCCTTTCAATCAGACACCGGCCACACGGTGCTCAGCAGCGTTGGCGCCACCGGCAAGTTCTACCAGCAGATCAAAGCTGGGGCACCTTTTGACGTGCTGTTGGCCGCCGACGACGAGACCCCGAAAAAGCTGGAAGACGACGGCCTGGCTGTGAAAGGCCAGCGCTTCACCTATGCCAAAGGCAAGCTGGTGCTGTGGAGTGCCAAGCCTGAATTCGTCGACGCCAAAGGCGAGGTGCTGCGCCAGGGCAGCTTCGAAAAGTTGGCCTTGGCTGACCCCAAGCTGGCACCCTATGGCGCTGCAGCCATAGAGGCCATCGCCAATCTGGGGCTGCTTGGCACGCTCAAGCCCAAGTTCGTGCAGGGCGAGAGCATTGGCCAGGCCTATCAGTTCATCGCCACGGGCAATGCTGAACTGGGCTTTGTGGCGCTCTCGCAAGTTGCCGCGCCCGGCAAGGCAAGCACGGGTTCGTGGTGGGTGTTGCCAGCCAGCCTGTACACCCCCTTACTGCAGGACGCCGCCCTGCTCAAGCAGGCCGAGGGCAAGGTTGCGGCGAAAGCTTTGCTGGCCTACCTGAAGGGCGACAAAGCCCGTGCCATCATCAAGGCCCATGGGTATGAGCTCTGATCTGCCGCTTTGCACATGAGTGCCTTGAGCCTCCTTCAGCCTGACGATTGGCAAGCCCTGCGCCTCACCGCGCAACTGGCCGCCGTCAGCACGGGCATCTTGCTGGTGCTGGGTGCGCCCCTGGCCTGGTGGTTGGCTCACACCCGCTCCTGGTTGAAGGGGCCGTTGGCTGCGCTGGTGGCCTTGCCCCTGGTGTTGCCACCGACGGTCATTGGCTTTTACCTCTTGCTGCTCATGGGCCCCCAAGGGCCGGTGGGGCAGATCACGCAGGCATTGGGGCTAGGGCGTTTGCCTTTCACCTTTTGGGGCCTGGTGGTGGCCACGGTGCTGCACTCTTTGCCTTTCGTCGTGCAGCCCTTGCAGCAGGCTTTTGAGTCCATCGGGCGGCGGCCACTTGAGGCGGCGGCCACGCTGCGAGCCAGCCCACTGGACACTTTCTTCACGGTGACCTTGCCATTGGCCCGTCCGGGCTTTCTGACCGCCGCAGTGCTGGGCTTTGCCCACGCGGTGGGCGAGTTCGGCGTGGTGCTCATGATCGGTGGCAACATCCCGGGCGCCACCCGAGTGCTGTCGGTGGCCTTGTACGGCCATGTGGAGGCCTTGGAGATGGACCGCGCGCATGCCCTGGCCGGCAGCATGATGGCCTTTGGTTTTGGGGCGATGTGCCTGCTCTACGTGCTCAATGGGCGCCAAGCCCGACAGCTTCAAGGTGTGGAGCGCGCACTCAGATGATCGACGTCGACCTGCAACTCAGCCATCCCAGTTTTTCGCTAGAGGTGAGTTTGCGCTTGCCCCAGCGTGGCGTGAGCGTGCTGCTGGGCCCTTCGGGTTGCGGCAAAACCTCGCTCTTGCGCTGCATCGCTGGTTTGAGCCGGGCACAAGGGCGTGTGAGCGTGGGCGCTCATACCTGGCAGGACGATGCCCAGCGCCTCTGGACACCAGTGCACCGCCGCCCCATAGGCATGGTGTTTCAAGAGGCCAGCCTGTTTGCGCACCTCGATGTGAAGGGCAACCTGCTTTACGGTTTCGATCGCACGCCCAAAGCAGACAGGCGCGTGACGCTCGACGATGCGGTGGGTTTGCTCGGCATTGGCCATTTGCTGCAACGCATGCCGGAAGGCCTCTCAGGGGGCGAGCGCCAGCGGGTGGCCATTGCCCGCGCCTTGTTGACCAGTCCGGCCTTGTTGTTGATGGACGAGCCCTTATCGGCCCTGGACCCAGCGCGCAAGGCCGAAGTGATGCCCTACCTGGAGGCGCTGGGCCAAGGCGGTGTGCCCATCGTGTACGTGACGCATGCGCTGGATGAAGCTGCCCGCCTCGCAGATCACCTCGTCTTGCTCGAACAGGGGCGCGTGCAGGCCGAAGGTGCTGCGCAAGATTTGTTGAGCCGCCTGGACACACCCCTGGCGCAGCTGGACGAAGCCGCCTGCGTCTTGCATGCCCAGGTGGTGGCCCATGAGGCGGCTCAAGGGCTGAGCTTGCTGGATGTGGCTGGGGGAGGCCTGTCAAACGGCACAGCACTGCCTTTGTGGGTGGGCTTGTGCGGCGCGGCGCTGGGTGGGCGTGTTCGGGTGCGCGTGCTGGCGCGAGATGTGAGCGTGAGCTTGAGCCGTGCCACCGATACCAGCATCCTCAACATCGTGCCAGCCACCTTGGTGGCCATGCAGGACGAAGGCCCCGCCCGTGTGATGCTCCAACTGCACTTGGCCGGTGGTCAACACCTGTTGGCGCGGGTGACCCGCCGCTCTGCAGAAGGCCTGGGGTTGAGCGTTGGCCAGCCGGTGTTTGCCCAAGTCAAGGGCGTGGCCTTGCTGGGTTGAACCTGCCAGCCTGTGTCAGGAGATGGACTTCTTCTGAGCTTCCCTGGCACGCCGTGATTCCCAAGCCAACTTTTGGGGTGATGGGGGTTTGGATGTGTCGAGGAGGTCGCGGTGCTGGTGTCGCCACAGCGCCGTCAGGCCAGCAGCCAGCCACAAGGCCAGGGCGCTGATGGCCGCCGGGCCCTTGGAGCCAAATGCCGCAAACAAGCCGCAGCCGGCCAGCGCATAGGTGGCGGGCAGGTGCTTGTAGATGGGTTCAGGGATCCAGGCCATGTTTGACATCCGTTCTTTGAATGTCTCCATGGTCAACCGGCGTGCTTACTTTGGGGAGTGTGCTCACCCCCGAGGTCATGGGGGTGAGCGGCTAGGCCGTCTTGCCAAACCGGTGGGAATTCACAGGCCGGCTGGGGCACCGCTTCGGGTTCGCCCTTTTTGAAGGGGTGTGCCTTGCCAACTTGGGCAGCCCCAGGATCAAGCGTCATGGTGCACTTGCAGCCGCTGACGGCTGCGTCACACAGCGATCACTTGCTCGCGTAAGGCAATGACGAGTGGTGCACCACGATGCGCAGCTTGCCCGAGTCGTCTTTCTTGAACTGCCAGGTTTTGTCGACCGTGGTCACTTTGCCGTCCTTGTCCGTGAGGGTCACATTCCCCATCGTGGTGGCCACGTCGCCGGCCAGGAAGATCGCGGCGTTCTGAATGTCGACCTTCTTCCATCCTTTCAGCGCGAAGCCCGTGTCCTTTGAGAAGCTGCTGTTGCCTCCCACAAAGTACGACAGAGCGCCATCGCGGGTGGTGCGGAAGGTCTGCGGCGCCTCGGTCAAGGTGGGCTTGAACAGCACGGGGCCAAGGTTGTAGCCGTAGGCCGAGTCGATCACCTTCTCGGCCAGAGCCTTGGCTGCTGGCTGGCCGCCCTTGGCATAGGCGTCGCTGATGCCGACCAAGGCGTCGCCCCAGCCTTTCTGCGCAGCAATGACTTCGTCTTCGCTGATGGATGTGTTGACGATTGGGGTCTTGGCCATGGCGGTAGAGGCCAGGGCCAGCGTGGCGGCGGCGAGTGCAAACTGATTGAATTTCATGAGGGTGCTCCTGATGGTTCGGCCGCTGGCAGCATGCGTCGGCTCAAAACGAATTGCATCACCCGGCACGCAACGCCGTCTGACATGCGCATGAGCCCGCCATGACGGCTGAATGAACCTTGGATGACAGCCCGAACCCATTGCAGCCAACTTTCATCTGGCGTTAATGTGGGCACGCACGCGTCATTCGCTTCATGTGCGACGATTCAAGCCATGTTTGCACGACGCCTCACCTTGGCCTTGGCTGCTCTGGCTTGCGCCGCCATGCTCGAAGGCCTGGCCGCGATGTGGGCCTTGAGTGTGGCCAACGACCACGTGTTGCGAGGGCGGGTGGCTTCCGACATTCAGGTGGCGTTCAAAGACCTCACCGTGCTCAAATTGCGCCTGCGAAACTGGTTCACACAGGCCCAGTTAGACCCGACCACTGCCACTGAGCCAGCGCTGAAGTTTCAGGACGACATGCGTCTTGCGCTCGAGCGTTTGCAGGCGCTGTCGGCCCGCGCGGTGGCACTGGACCGCGACGACGCCACGCGCACAGAGCATTCGCAGCGCCAGGATGCGCTGGTGGTGCTGGCTGAAAGCATTGCGGGCATGAAGGTCGCGGTCTCGAAGCTGCAGCCCATGGCGGCTGGCACCGAATCGCGGGAGGCCTGGCAGGTGGCCAGCAACTTGTTCGATGTTTCCCGTGGGCGCGACTTGCGTTTGTTGCTGGC
>JBEANX010000527.1:0-4357 GCA_041165245.1 Pseudomonadota bacterium | reverse complement strand
CATCGGCATCGCCCATGGCGGTGTGCACTTATTGCAAGAGCACGCTGGTGCGTGATGGCGAGACGCTGCGCCGCATTGGCCAGAGCGCAGCCTTCTTCAGCGACCACAGCCCCTTGCTGCTCGGCGCGCGTGGCAAGCATGGCGGTCGGCCTTTCACGCTGGTGGGTCGCGTGCAAATGGCCTACACCACGCCGGGTGAGGACACGGATGGCCTTTGGTCCGAGTGGCATGCTTTGTTTGACGACGGCGACTCGGCCTGGCTGAGCGAGGACAACGGTGGGTATGTGCTCAGCACCGCCTGGGCGCCCGCCGATGGTCAGCCCATGCCGGCTGCGTTGAACCTGCGCGTCAGTGCGGGTGAATCGCTGGTGCTGGGTGGGCAGCCCTGGGTGGTGGGCAGCATCGTCATGGCACGCGTTCAGGCCGCCGAGGGCGAGCTGGCCTTCAAGCCTGACTTCAAAAACGCCTTCAAGCTGCTGGAGCTGCGCAACACGCGCGATGAAGTCCTCAGCGTGGACACCAGCGAGCAGCCACCAAGGCTCTACCTGGGCCGCAAGGTGGTGCTTGATGCCTTGGGTTTGAGTGGCCTGGCTGATCTGGGGCAGCCCTCAGAAGGCCAGGTCAAGGCCCAGGGCATCGAATGCCCGAGTTGTGGCGCCTCGGTCGAGCCGCGTTTGAGCGAGAGTCGCAGCATCACCTGTGGCGCTTGCAAGAGCGTCATCGACATCAGCCAGGGCCTGGGCAAAGACCTCAAGCACTACACGCAGGAAAACGGTCTGGAGCCCCTGATCCCGCTGGGGCGCACGGGCCGGCTCAAGGTCGATGGCCAAGTGGGTGACTGGCAGGTGGTGGGCTACCAGGAGCGTGTGGAGGTGCCGGGCGATCCGCAAGGCGAGTCAGAGCAGACCTTCTGGCGCGAGTACCTGCTCTACAACCGCCAGCGGGGCTTTGCCTTTCTGGTCGATGCCGAAGATGGTTGGAGCGTGGTGCGGCCCGTCACGGGTGTGCCTGCGGGCCAGGGCAGCAAGCTGCAGTACCGCGGCACGGCTTTCAAACAGACCTTCACTTACCCTGCCAAGACCACCTATGTGTTGGGCGAGTTCTACTGGCCAGTGCGCAAAGACCAGCGTTCCCTCAACATCGATTACGTGGGCACGGGCGGCAACGCCAAGGTGCGGCTGAACCGCGAGAAAACAGGCCAGGAGGTCACGTGGTCCTTGGGCCAGACGGTGGACAGCGCCGAGGTCATCCAGGCCTTTGGCCTGCATGAGCTGCCCGAAGACCGCTTCAAGCGCGATGCGCGTGTCTGGTCTGGCTCCCTGTGGGGGGAGGTCAATTGGGTCTCGGCGTTTTATTGGGCAGCCATCGTGATCTTCATCATCTGGTTCATGGTGAAGTGCTCGGACAACTGCTCTTCGGTGGCCGATCAATACGGCAGCAACAGCTTGGAATACCAGCAGTGCCGCCAGTACAGCAGCAGCGGTGGGGGTTACGGAAGTGGCAGCAGCCACGGTGGCTCTTACGGCGGCTACAACAGCGGTGGCTTTCACAAATGAATGTGCAGATCACGGAGCGCTCGGCGCCCCGGCAAGGAGAGACAAATGTTGGAACTTGAATGGCTCAAACCCGGCGTGTTCGTCGGCTCGATCGCTTTTGCCTTGATCGGCGTGGCCTTGTTCTGGCTGTGCTTCATCATCGTCGACAAGATCACCCCCTATGACCTGTGGGGCGAGATCGTCGAGAAGCAGAACCTGGCCCTGGCGGTGGTGGTGGCGGCCATGTGCTTGTCGATTGGCTTGATCGTGTCTGCGGCCATCCACGGTTGATGGCTGAACGCGATGGGCGGGTCGATGTGATGGTGGTGGGTGACGATCCACTGCAGCCTCAAACGCGTGGGCGGCTTGCCCCTGCCGAAGCCTTGCTGTTGGGCTCGGTCTTTGTGGTGGCAGCTTGTGGCCTGGTCTATGAACTGGCCGCTGGCACCCTGGCCAGTTACCTGCTGGGCGACTCCATCCTGCAGTTCTCCACCGTCATTGGCACCTACCTGTTTGCCATGGGCGTGGGCTCCTGGCTGTCGCGCTTCATCGAGCGCCAACTGGTGGCGCACTTCCTGCGCATTGAGTTGCTGGTGGGGCTGGCCGGTGGGCTGATGCCTGCCATCTTGTTCACGGCGCATGCCTCGCTGCCCCTGGGCGCTGAGTCATCGTTCAGGGCCTTGCTCTATGGCCTGGTCTTTTTGATCGGGGTGCTGGTGGGGTTGGAGATCCCGCTGGTCATGCGGATTCTGCAGCGCCAGTTCAGGCACCGCTATGCGCTGAAGGACCTGGTCTCCGAGGTGCTGACCTTTGACTACCTCGGCGCCCTGGTGGTGTCTTTGGCGTTCCCTCTGCTGCTGGTGCCTCACCTGGGCGTGGTGCGAACGGGGGTGTTTTTTGGCTTGCTCAATGCCCTGGTGGCCGTGTGGGCGCTCAAGGTGTTTCGCCATGAGTTGCGTGGCTTTGCCTGGCATGCATTGGCCTGTGCAGGTGTGGTGCTGGTGCTGTGCGCGGCCATGGTGGGCGCACAGCCCCTGACCACCTGGGCCGAAGATCGCTTTTATGGCAGCGGTGTGGTCTGGCGGCAGGACACGCCTTACCAGCGCATCGTCATCACCCAGAACGGGCAAGGCACGCGGCTCTACCTCAACGGCAATTTGCAATTCGCCTCGAAAGACGAGCACCGATACCACGAGGCCTTGGTGCACCCGGCCATGGCCGCACATGGCGCGCCCAAACACGTGCTGGTGCTGGGTGGCGGTGATGGCCTGGCTGTGCGCGAGATCTTGAAATACCCCTCGGTGCAGCAAGTCACCCTGGTCGAGCTGGACCCAGCCATGACGCGCTTGTTCAGCCAGGAGCCCCGCTTGCGCGCGCTCAACCAGGGCTCGCTCACCTCGCCCAAAGTGCGCGTGGTCAACACCGATGCCTTCACCTGGCTGGGCCAACACGACGTGGTGTTTGACGTCATCGTGGTCGATTTCCCAGACCCGACCAACCACGCCATTGGCAAGCTTTACACCACCACGTTTTACGCACTGTTGGCCGAGCATTTGTCAGCCTCGGGCTATGCCGTGGTGCAGACCACCTCGCCCTTGATCGCCCGCAAGAGCTTCTGGACCGTGGCCACCACCTTGGAAGCCGCAGGCTTGCAGACCCAGGCTTATCACGCGCATGTCCCCAGCTTTGGTGAGTGGGGCTTTTTGCTGGCCAGCCACAGGCCTTGGCGTGTGCCTCAGGCCTTGCCGCCCGGCTTGCGTTTCTTGACCTTGCCCGGCATGCAAGCCTTGTTTGATTTCCCGCCTGACATGGCAAGGGTGCCCACCGAGCCGAACCGCTTGAGCAACCAGGTGCTGGTGCAGACCTTCGAGGAAGAATGGGGCAAGGTCCACGAATGAGCGGCGTCACATGCGGTTGAGCCGGCGCCATTGGTTGATGCAAGCCACGGCCCTGGCCAGCGCCAGTGGCTTGGGACTGAGCTTGAGTGGCTGTGATCGCCGCGAAAGCTTGGGTCTCAGCGCAGGCCTGCCCGAGCACATCCAGGGCAGGTGGTTGGGCCCATCGGTCGAGCGTGCCCATGCCTGGCGCGACGGCAGCCTGGGTGCCACGAAGGGTGCGGGAGGCGTGGGGGTGCCTGCCCCCGTTGGCGATGTTCGGCGCGTGCACACCCTGGTGGTCGGCGCCGGCGTGGCAGGTCTCACTGCAGCCCATCGCTTGAACACAGCAGGCCTTGAAGACCTCGCCATCATCGACCTGGAAGACACACCCGGCGGCAACGCGCGTGGGCACCAAATGCAGGGCATGCCTTGCCCCCTCGGTGCGCACTACCTGCCCGTGCCCGGCGAACAGGCCCGCGACCTGGCCCAATGGCTGGAGGCCGAAGGCCTGATCCACCGCCATCAGGGCCGTTGGCGTGGCGATGAGCGCCACCTGTGTCACAGCCCACAAGAGCGCTTGTTCATGCCCCAGGCCGAACCCGCACAAGGCCCTTGGCCTGGCCAGTGGCAAGACGGCTTGCTGCCCTTCGAGCACCTCAAGCCTGAGGCCTTGGCTCAGGTGCGCCGCTTTGAGCAGACGGTGGCCCAAGCAGCGCAGGACTGGGGCTTCGCCATGCCCACGGTGCAGCAAACCTGGCAGGGCGCCCTGACCGAGCTCGATGGGCAGAGCTTTGCCCAATGGCTCGATGCGCAAGGCTTTGACTTGCCCGCCTTGCGTTGGGTGCTCGACTACGCCTGCCGCGATGACTATGGCGCGTCCTTGCACACGGTCTCGGCCTGGGCGGGGCTGCAGTACTTTGCCAGCCGCCAGATGCTGGTGCCCGG
>JBEANX010000526.1:0-3428 GCA_041165245.1 Pseudomonadota bacterium | reverse complement strand
GGGCGCATTGGCAGCGCTTTGGGCAACATCGAGACCGAACGCTCATCCTTGCAAAAGCAAACCGCCGTGCTGGTGCGCAACCTCGCCGTGCTCGCCGTGGTGCTCAGCCTGGCGCTGGTGGTCGTGCATGGTTTGATCCAGGGCGATTGGTTGCAGGCCGTGCTCGCAGGCATCGCCCTGGCCATGGCCATGCTGCCCGAAGAGTATCCCGTGGTGCTGACGGTCTTCCCGGCCTTGGGTGCTCGGCGCCTGGCCAAAGAGGGCGTGCTCACGCGGCGCATCAATGCCATCGAAACCCTGGGGGCCACCACCGTGCTGTGCAGCGACAAGACCGGCACGCTCACTGGGAACCGCATGACGGTGACCGACCTGATCGCCGGTGGTGTGGGCCTGAAAGACCGACTGGTGCTGAGCACCTTGGCCACGGCCCCTTTGCCCGAGGCCTTACACACCTTGGTGGAAATGGCCATCCTGGCCAGCGTGGTGGAGCCTTTCGATCCCATGGAAAAGGCCTTCCACCAACTCGGTGAGCACTACCTCAAAGACACCGAGCACCTGCACCATGACTGGCGTTTGGTGCACACCTATGCGCTCAGCCCTTTGTTGCCGGCCATGGCCCATGTGTGGACCTCTTCAAACGATGGCGCTCAAACGGTGGCCGCCAAAGGCGCACCTGAGGCGGTGATGGACCTGTGCCACCTCAATGAAGCCGACAAGGCCCGGGTGGCGCAGGCTGTCAACGAGCTGGCTGCGAATGGGCTGCGTGTGCCGGCGGTGGCGCGTGCTGCTTTCAAGGGCCAGGATTGGCCTGACAGTGAACACGGCTTTGACTTCGAGTTGGTCGGCTTGCTCGGCCTGGCCGACCCGGTGCGCCCTGAGGTGCCCGCTGCCGTGGCCGAGTGCCGACGCCGCATCGATGAGCTCACCCGCAGCACCGGCCTGCATGCCTTTCTGTCGCGGCCTGCGGGTAAGCTCTCGGGCGGCATGAAGCAAAAGCTCGGGCTGTGTTGCGCCCTCATCCATGACCCCGACTTGCTGATCCTCGACGAGCCCACCACCGGCGTGGACCCCCTCTCGCGCCACCAGTTCTGGGCACTGATCGAGCGCATCCGCTCGGCCCACCCCGGCATGAGCGTGGTGGTCGCCACGGCCTACATGGAAGAGGCCGACCGCTTTGACTGGCTGGTGGCCATGAACGCAGGCCAGGTGCTCGCCACCGGCACGCCCGCCGAGTTGCGCCAGCAAACCCACACCGACACGCTGGATGCTGCTTTCATCGCCCTCTTGCCCGAGGCCCAGCGACGTGGCCACCATGCCGTGGTGGTGCCCCCCTTGCCTGCGCTGGCTGACACGGCCAAAGCGCAGATCGCCATCGAGGCCAAGGACTTGACCATGCGCTTTGGCGATTTCGTCGCGGTGCAGAGCGTGAGCTTTCGCATCCGCAAGGGCGAGATCTTCGGCTTTCTGGGCTCCAACGGTTGCGGCAAGACCACCACCATGAAGATGCTCACCGGCCTCTTGCCCGCCACCGAGGGCGAGGCCTGGTTGTTTGGTCAGAAGGTGGACCCGCATGACATCGCCTCGCGCCGTCGCGTGGGCTACATGTCGCAAGGCCTTTCGCTCTACACCGAGCTCACGGTGGCGCAAAACTTGGTGCTGCATGCGCGGCTCTTTGAGGTGCCTGCCGATCAGATCGATGCGCGGGTCAAGGAAATGATCGAACGCTTCAGCCTGGGTGATGTTCGAGACACCCAGCCAGAATCGCTGCCCTTGGGCATCCGCCAACGCTTGTCGCTGGCCGTGGCCATGGTGCACAAGCCCGAGCTGTTGATCCTGGATGAGCCCACCTCAGGCGTGGACCCGATCGCCCGCGATGTGTTCTGGCAGCTGATGGTGGACCTGGCCCGCAAAGATGGCGTGACCATCTTCATCTCCACCCACTTCATGAACGAGGCCGAGCGCTGCGACCGCATCTCGCTCATGCACGCAGGCCGGGTGCTGGTGAGTGACACGCCGCAGGCCATCAAGGCGCAGCGCCAAGCCAGCACGCTGGAGCAGGCCTTCATCGCCTTCTTGCAAGACGCCAGTGATGCCGATGCCACGGCTGCACCAACCGACCCCACCGAGCCCACGCCAGCCACACAGTCAGCTGCTGCCACCGGAGATTCAGACGCTCGCCGTGTGACCCGCCTGGGCCAAAGCGTCTTCAGCGTCAGCCGGGCTTGGAGCTACACCAAGCGCGAAACCCTGGAGTTGCAGCGCGACCCGCTGCGCGCCACGCTGGCCCTGGTGGGCAGCCTGCTCCTCATGTTCATCATGGGCTACGGCATCACCATGGACGTCAACTCCCTGCCCTATGCCGTGATCGACCGCGACCAGACCGCCTTGAGCCGCGATTACCTGCTGGGCTTGTCGGGCTCGCCCTACTTCTTGGCGCATGCCCCTTTGGTCGACGACGCCGACATGGACCGCCGCATGCGCAGCGGCGAGATCTCGCTGGCGATGGAGATCCCGCATGGCTTTGCGCGTGACGTTCAGCGGGGCAAGCCGGTGCAGATCGGTGCTTGGATCGATGGCGCCATGCCCCCGCGGGCTGAGACCGTGCAAGGCCATGTCAGCGGCATGCATGCCAACTGGCTGGCCCGGCAAGCGCAAGAAGCGCTGGGCCGCCAGGCCCTGCAGGCGGCCATCACACTGGAAACGCGCTTTCGCTACAACCCCGACGTCAAGAGCCTGCCCGCCATGGTGCCCGCCGTGATCTCCATGCTCTTGATGATGATCTCGGCCATGCTGGCGGCCTTGTCGGTGGTGCGCGAAAAGGAGATGGGCTCCATCATCAACCTGTATGTCACGCCCGTCACCCGCAGTGAGTTCTTGTTGGGCAAGCAGCTGCCTTACATCGGCCTGGCCGTGCTCAACTTCCTGCTGATGACGCTGCTGGCCGTGACCGTGTTCGGCGTGCCCCTCAAAGGCAGCTTCGCCACCTTGCTGCTGGCCTCGGTGGCTTATGCGGTGTGTGCCACGGGCATGGGCTTGCTGGCCTCCACCTTCACCAAGAGCCAGGTCGCCGCGATGTTCCTGGCCATGATCGGCACCATGATCCCGGCCGCGCAGTTTTCGGGGGTGACCGACCCGGTCTCGTCGCTGGAAGGCGTGGGCAAATTCATTGGCCGCATCTACCCCACCACGCACTTTCTGGACATCAGCCGCGGCGTGTTCAACAAGGCGCTGAGCTTTGGCGACATGCAGCCATCTTTGTGGTCGTTGCTGCTGGCGATCCCCGTGATCCTGGGGCTGTCCATCGTGCTGCTCAGGAAGCAGGCGCACTGACATGCGGCGCTTTTTCACCCATGCCTTCAGGCTCGGCATCAAGGAGCTGTGGAGCTTGTGGCGCGACCCGATGATGCTGGTGTTCGTGGTCTACACCT
>JBEANX010000525.1:0-5586 GCA_041165245.1 Pseudomonadota bacterium | reverse complement strand
CGCACCACCTCGTCCATGTGGCGGGTCACCAGCACCGTGGGCATGGGGTAGCGCAGGCGGGCCTGGGTCAGCAGGGTCATGAACTCGACGTGCTCGTGCTCAGGCAGCTCATTGAGCGGCTGGTTCAAGATCAAGGCCCGGGGCGACGCCAGCAGTGCACGGCCCAAAGCCACCTTCTGGCGCTGCAACACCTTGAGTTCGCGAGGCTTGCACTTCAGGGCTGAGCGAAGGTGCAGCCAGTCGATGACGGCATCAGGGCTCAGCCCTGGCATGGGTGCTTTGCAGCGCCGCCAGCCGAACAGCAGGTTGTCTCGCACGCTCATGTGCGAAAAAAGCAGGCCTTCGCCATCGAGCCAGCCAATGTCGCGCCGTTCAGGTGGCAGGTTGACGCGAGTGTTGGCATCAAACAGGGTGTCCGGGCCCAGCGTGATCCAGCCACCTTGCGTTGGCAAGATGCCCGCCACACTTTGGGCCAAGGCCGTTTTGCCGGAGCCAGGCCGGCCGATCAAGGCGACCACACGCCCTGGCGACACACGAAACTGTGCTTGCACGTCCATCCCAGGCGAGAGCAAACGCAACTCTGCGCTCAAAGCGACAGGGCGGAAGGCGCTCATGCGGCCGCCCCACGGGTGCCCAATGGAAGTGCTTGTCGGCGCCAGTGCTGGTGGGCCCACTCGCTCAACAGGGTGGCCGTCAAGGCCACCCCCAGTGACATCAGGCACAGGCGCAGGCCGATGTGCTGCCCGCTTTCGGTTTGCAGTGCCTTCAAAAGCGCCAAAGGCACGGTCCCCGCAGTGT
The DNA here is from genome assembly GCA_041165245.1 of Pseudomonadota bacterium. Taxonomy (GTDB): domain Bacteria; phylum Pseudomonadota; class Gammaproteobacteria; order Burkholderiales; family Burkholderiaceae_C; genus Aquabacterium. Next base: position 4,788 of record JBEANX010000525.1, on the reverse strand, counting down.
CTGTTTGCGCTCCGGCGCCTTGCAAGGCGCTGGCCAGCATCAGAGAGGCACCGCTTTCGCCCCATGCGGCTGCAAAACCCAGGACCACGGCCGAGAGCATGGCCGGGCGGGCCTGCGCCGCCGTGATGTGCCACCAGGCCTCCCAGCGAGAAGCGCCGAGCGTGCGGGCCGTCATCACCTGGCCGGTGTCGACCGCTTCGAACGCTGGGCGCATCACACGCACCATCAAAGGCAGGCACAGACAAGACGCCACGAGGATCAAGCCATGGGGAATCAGGGTGGGGCGCCAGTGGGGGGTGTTGAGCACTGGGGCGCCAAGGTGGCCTTCCGCACCGAACACACGCAGCACTGCCCAGCCCACCACGACGGGTGAAACGCTCATCGGCAGCAGCAGCAAGGCGTCGAACATCCATCGGCCCGGCCCACGGCGGCGCCCAGCCCAAGAGGCCGCCAGCACGGCCAAAGGCAGGCACACCAGGACGGTACAGGCCGCAATGCGTGTGCTCAGCCAGATGGCATCGAGTTCCAGATCCGTCATTCACCTCACCTTTGGTAGGGGCGTATTGTGGTCTGTGTGGACGGCAATGTGGCGGCAGCCCCCAGGACGGGTGGTTTTGTGCATTTCTTCACACGAGCCCCGCAAAGTGGGGGGCATTGCAGGAAAGCCCTCATGAACTAAACTAGAGGGCTTCGCTCCAATCAGGCCTGGGCCCGTTGGAGGCCGGCTTTGGTGTCGGGTATCGAGAGCGCACGAGTGGGTTCAGCCGGTCTGGCTGGTCGGTTTTTTCACCCGGTGCGCTGTCGAGACTCGATTTATAACTTTGGAGCTTTCGTCATGACCACAACCGCCGCAACGGCACAGGTGAACGCACCTGCTTATGTTCAAAACACCAAGCTGATCGCCTGGGTGGCCGAAATGGCTGCGCTGCTGCAGCCCAAGGACGTCGTCTGGTGTGACGGCAGCACCGAAGAATACGACCGCCTGTGCGCCCAACTGGTGGCGGCCGGCTCGTTCAAGAAGCTCAACCCCGAGCTGCGCCCCAACTCCTACCTCGCCTGGACCCACCCCTCGGACGTGGCCCGCGTGGAAGACCGCACCTACATCTGCTCTGACCGCAAAGAAGACGCAGGCCCCACCAACAACTGGTGTGACCCCGCTGAGATGCGCGCCAAGCTGCAAACGGGCGAGCAGGCTTTGTTCAAGGGCGCCATGAAGGGCCGCACGATGTACGTCGTGCCCTTCTCAATGGGCCCCCTGGGTTCGAACATCGCCCACATCGGCGTGGAACTCTCTGACAGCGCCTACGTGGCCGTCAACATGAAGCTCATGACCCGCATGGGCAAGGGCGTCATCGACGTGCTGGGCGCTGAGGGCGAGTTCGTGCCTTGCGTGCACACCGTGGGCGCCCCCCTGGAAGCGGGCCAGAAGGACACCTCTTGGCCTTGCAACCCCGACACCAAGTACATCGTCCACTACCCCACCACGCGTGAGATCTGGTCGTATGGCTCGGGCTACGGCGGCAACGCGCTGCTGGGCAAGAAGTGCTTCGCACTGCGCATCGCTTCCACCATGGGCCGCGCCCAAGGCTGGTTGGCCGAGCACATGCTGCTCTTGGGCGTGACCAACCCCGAAGGCCGCAAGTACCACGTGGCGGCCGCCTTCCCTTCGGCCTGCGGCAAGACCAACTTCTCCATGCTGATCCCGCCCGAGGGCTACCAGGGCTGGAAGGTCACCACCATCGGTGACGACATCGCCTGGATCAAGCCCGGTCAAGATGGCAAGCTCTACGCCATCAACCCTGAAGCCGGTTATTTTGGCGTTGCCCCTGGCACCAACACGCTGACCAACTTCAACTGCATGGAGTCGCTCAACCGCGACGTCATCTTCACCAACGTGGCCCTGACCGACGACGGCGACGTGTGGTGGGAATCCATGACCGACAAGGCCCCCGACCACCTGATCGACTGGCAAGGCAACGACTGGACGCCAACCATCGCCAAGGAAAAGGGCACCAAGGCTGCGCACCCCAACGCCCGCTTCACGGTGGCCGCCACCAACAACCCGGTGCTGGACCCTGAGTGGGACAACCCCGCTGGCGTGTCCATCGATGCCTTCATCTTCGGCGGCCGCCGCTCGACCACCGTGCCGCTGGTGACCGAAGCTCGCGACTGGACGGAAGGCGTCTACATGGCTGCCACCATGGGCTCTGAAACCACCGCTGCCGCTTTCGGCCAGCAAGGTGTGGTGCGCCGCGACCCCTTCGCCATGCTGCCCTTCATGGGCTACAACATGAGCGACTACTTCCAGCACTGGCTGGACCTGGGCGCCAAGCTGGAAGCCTCGGGCGCCAAGCTGCCCCAGATCTATTGCGTGAACTGGTTCCGCAAGGGCGCCGACGGCAAGTTTGTGTGGCCTGGCTACAGCGAAAACATGCGCGTTCTGGAATGGATGTTGGGCCGCCTGGAAGGCAAGGCCAACGGCGTGGAAAACGCTTTCGGCGTGAGCCCCAACTACGAAGACATCAACTGGAACGGCCTGAACTTCACGAAGGAGCAGTTCCAGTCCGTCATCGGGATCGATGCTGCCGCTTGGACGCAAGAGCTGAAGTTGCACGACGAGCTGTTCACCCAGCTGGCGCACAACCTGCCTGCTGCCATGCCAGCTACCAAGGCCAAGCTGGAGCAGCGCCTGGCGGCCTGATCCTTCGGCGCATGACGCCCAAAGAAAAGCGACCCCTGGCGGGTCGCTTTTTTCATGGGGGGTGCAGAGGGCCTTGGCCTCAACCCTCGAAGGTCTGCACCCTGCGCTGCAGCACCCCGATCGGAGGCGCCCAACGGGCGCCTTTCGCTTTTTTGGACGTCACCAGGGTGATGTCGGCAGGCTCGAACACCTCCACGTTGTGCGTGATGGGCGTGGTCAGCACGTACTGCGCACGCGTGGAGCGCAGGAAGTGGCCCACCAGCTGGATGTTGCGCACGTCCAGGTGGGCAAACGGCTCGTCAATGAAGACAAAGCCGCCCGAGGTGGCCTCTTCGTCCTTCATCAGGCCCACCAGCAGGATGAGTGATTTGATGACCTGCTGGCCGCCCGAGGCTTCGCCGTCGTTCAGGCCGATGCTGCCCTTGCCGTCGAAGTTGAAGTGCACGCGCAGTTCGGCTTGGCGAAGCAGGGTGTCGTCGCCATCGAGGTGGGGCAGCTCGGCGTTGACCTCCACCCCGGCCAGCTGGCCCAGCTCGATGATGTTCTTGCGGTAGCGGCGCACGGTGACGCGCAGCACATCGGTGTAGCGCTCTCTGGCGTTGTCCACGGCAATGGACGCCTGCACATTGCTGACCTTGCGCTGGTTGAGCTCGTCTTCCTGGCGCACCACGTGGGCGTTCATGAGGGTGAGCTGTTCCTGCACGGTGGGGTCGGTTTCCCAGTGGCCGGTTTCCAGCTCCTGCTCGATGCTTTCCAGGCGCAAACGGGCTTGCGTGGCATTGCCGTAGCGCTTTTGCAGGGCCTGCAGGTGCTCAGGGTGGCGCCAGCGGGCGGGGAACTGGCCTTTGAGCTTTTGCAGCGGCAGGGCCAGGGCTTGCACGTCGGCCAAGCGCTCGCTCCAGTTCTGGCCGTGCACCTGCTGGCGTTGTTCAACCTGGGCCAGGCGTTCCTGGGCCTGGCGGTAGGCGTGCTCGGCGTTGTTTTTGGCCACGATGGCGGCCTTGTGCTCGGCCTCCAGCTGCTGCCAGCGTGAGCCGGCGTCCACCCGCGCCTGGCGCAGGCTGGGCAGGGTGTGCCGGGCCTGGCTGAACTCGCCCTGGCGCTCTGCCAGCTCTTGGGCGGCGGTGTGGCCCTTGGCGGCCAGTCGGGCGGCCTTGAGCTGGCGCTGCACGGTCTCTTGCTCGCGGGCGATGCCGGTGAGTTGCTCGTCCAAGCTGGCCAGGCGGGCGTCGATGGATTGGCGGCGGGCGGCCAGCGCAGCGGCGCCAAACTGGTGCTGGCCAGGGTCGACCCAGACGCTGCGACCGCCTCGGCCATCGCGGTGGTAGGCCTCGGGGGTGATCCACTCGCCGCCCTGGCGCACGCCCTCATCGGTGCTGCCCACGCACTGGATCTGCGCGAGCTGGCGCAGCAGCCAGCGTGGGGCCTTGGCCGACCAGCGAAGTTTGCTCAGCAGCGTGCCGGCTTCGGGTTTGGCGGGGGCGTGCTCGGCATCGGCCACGACGTAGTGCTTGAAGCGCTCGCGCTCGGCCAGGGCCATGGCTTGCGCCTCCTGGCCCGATTGCTCCAGCACCACCACCCAGCGGCTGCCACGCAGCACGCCTTCGGCGGCGGCGCGCCAGGTCTCGTCGATGATCTCGATGACATCGGCCAGCAAGTGGTGGCCAATGCCTGCGCTTTTGAGCGTGCCCTGAAAGCGCGTGACTTCAGGCGGCGGCGGGGCCTGGTGCTGGCCCTTGAGGCCATCTCTGGCGCGTTGGGCCTCCAGGCGTTGGTCGCTGACACGCTGCCAGCGGGTGGACAGGGCTTGCTCTTGCTCGCTGAGGTCCTTGAGCAGGGTGCCCAGCTGTTCGGTGTCGCCTTCGACATTGGCCAGTTTGTCGAGCTCGTCGGCATGCTTGACCAAGGCCTCGACGGGGCGCTCGGCCTCGCGGGCCTCGTCCTGCTGACGCCGGGCTTGGCGCACGGCCACCTCAAGCTCGTCCACCTTGGCCGCGTTGGCGCCCTGATCGTGGAAGGCCTGAAGCGACTCGGCCTTGAGCTGAGCCAACTGGCGGTGGTCGTTGGCCGCTTGCAGGCGCTGGCGG
>JBEANX010000524.1:0-2535 GCA_041165245.1 Pseudomonadota bacterium | reverse complement strand
GTTCGAGAGCGGGGCGATCCTGCTGTATCTCGCAGAAAAGTTCGGCGCGTTTCTGCCGAAAGACCATGCGGCGCGGACGGAGTGTCTGTCGTGGCTGTTCTGGCAGATGGGCAGTGCGCCCTTCCTGGGTGGGGGCTTTGGGCACTTTTACGCCTACGCGCCCGTCAAGATCGAGTACGCGATCGACCGCTATGCCATGGAGGTCAAGCGCCAGCTCGACGTGCTCAACCAGCACTTGGCCACGCGCCGCTACATGGTGGGTGACGACTACACCGTGGCCGACATGGCGATCTGGCCCTGGTATGGCGCTTTGGTCAAAGGCCAGCTGTATGAGGCCGGTGAGTTCCTGCAAGGCCAGAGCTACACCCACGTGGTGCGTTGGGCCGATGAGATCGCCAAGCGCCCCGCGGTGCAGCGCGGCCGCAAGGTCAACCGCACCTGGGGTGAGGCGTCGAGCCAGTTGCCCGAACGCCATGAGGCCACTGATTTTGACGCCCTGCCGAAGTGAACCCCAGTGACTCCAAGAGACCCCAGCATGATCACTTTGTTTGACTGCGCCACTGCGCCCAGCCCCCGCCGTGCCCGCATCCTGCTGGCGGAAAAGGGCGTGCCGCATGAGACCGTGCAGGTCGATCTGCGCAGCGGTGAGCAGATGGGTGCGGCCTTTCGGCAGATCAACCCTTTGTGCACCGTGCCGGCCCTTCGCACCGAGCAAGGCCTCGTGTTGAGCGACAACGCGGCCATTGCCGCCTATGTGGAGGCGCGCTTTCCCGAGCCACCTCTCATGGGCATCACGCCCGAGGAAAAGGCCGAGGTGGCCAGCTGGCAATGGCGCATGGAGTTCGACGGCCTGCTGGCCGTGGCCGAGGCCTTTCGCAACAGCTCACCCGCCATGGTCAACCGTGCTTTGCCCGGGCCAGTGGATTGCCCGCAGATCCCTGAGCTGGCGCAGCGTGGCCAGATGCGTGTGCAGCAGTTCTTTGCGATGCTCAATGAGCGCCTGGCCGAGCGCGAGTTCATAGCCACCGACCGTTTCAGCCTTGCCGACATCACCGCCGTGGTGGCGGTGGATTTCGCCCGCGTGGTCAAGCTCAAGCCGGGTGAGGCCCACCCGCACTTGCTGCGCTGGCGTGAGGCTTTGGGCCGCAGGCCTTCGATGACGCTGTGAGCCTCAGAAGGTCGACACGGCCTTGAGCAGCTCATCGGCCTGGCCTTTGAGCCCGCTCGATGCCGCAGCCATCTGCTCGACCAGCGCGGCGTTCTGTTGCGTGCTGTGCTCCATGGTCTCCACGGTGTGGCCCACCTGGCTCACGCCCTCAGCCTGCGCGCCATTGGCCGTGCTGATCTCACCCACGATCTGTGAGACGCGCTGGATGCTGTCGACCACCTCAGACATGGTCTGGCCGGCCTGATCGACCAGGGCGCTGCCCGCTTCCACACGCTCCACGCTGGCGCCAATGAGGTGCTTGATCTCGCGAGCGGCCTCGGCAGATCGGCCTGCCAGGCTGCGCACTTCGCTGGCCACCACGGCAAAGCCTCGGCCTTGCTCGCCCGCACGTGCGGCCTCGACCGCGGCGTTGAGCGCCAGGATGTTGGTTTGAAACGCGATGCCGTCGATGGTGCCGATGATGTCTGCAATGCGCCTGGACGAATCGTGGATGGTCTTCATGGTGCTCACCACCTGCTCCATCACGGCGCCGCCTTGCTGGGCCACGCCGGAAGCGTTCAGGGCCAGGTCATTGGCGGTGCGGGCGCTGTCGGCGTTTTGCTTGACCATCTGGCTCAGGTTGGCCATGGAAGACGCCGTCTCCTGAAGCGTGCTGGCCTGCTGCTCGGTGCGCGAGGACAAATCATGGTTGCCCTCGGCGATCTCACCTGCGGCGGTGGCCACGCCATCGGCATTTTGGCGCACCTGGGCGAACACCTGTGCCACCTTGTCCATGAAACGGTTGAAGCCGTGAGAGATGCGGGCGAGCTCGTCGCTGCCGCGCTCGGGCAGCCTGATTTTCAGGTCGGCATCGGCACTGGCCAATTGGCTCATGGTCGCGCTGAGGGTCTGCAGCGGCCGCATCAGGCGGCGCACCAGCACCACCATGGCCACAGCGGCCAAGGTGCACACCACCAGGGCTGCCGCGGCTGCGGTGATGAGCAACTCTCGGGCAGACGCGGTGGCCATGCTCACGGGGTAAGAGACCCGAACGCTCCACGGCGACACGCCCGCTTGAACGTGCACAGGCTCGAACAGGTGCACCCAGCCATCGGCGTCTTCATAGCGGTAGGGCTCGCCTTTGGCGATGTGGGCCAATGCTTCGGCGGGCACGTCTTCGGCCTTCTTGGCCAAGAGTTTTTCGTTCGGCGCCGCCACGTACAGCCCACCTGCAGAAAGCAAGGCCACGCGGCTGTTCGGCACGGGCTGCAGTTTGGAGATGCGGTCAGACAGGCTCTTGAGCGGCAGGTCAGAGCCTGCAATGCCCAGGAACTTGCCGTCGATGAGGATGGGCGAGCTCAAGGTGGCCATGAGCACATCTTTGCCGG
>JBEANX010000523.1:0-5957 GCA_041165245.1 Pseudomonadota bacterium | reverse complement strand
CACAGTTCACGACATCATCTTGTGAACACGCACAATGCTCGGGTTCTCCGCCACGCACCCTCAGGCCAAACCGGTCGCTGTACCCGAGATGCATTTCCTCCGAACGGCCCGCGCGCCCTGGTCCTTGTCACCTCAGCTCAAATCGTGGGTGGTTCGCGCGTGGTTGCTGGGCTGCTTTGTGACCCTGCTGGTGTCGAGCTTGGCTGTGGAATGGGTTGCGCCGCCACTGCAGTCCAACCCCAGCGTTCAATGGCAGGAGACCCGCGCACTGTGGCAGGAGCCACCGCTGCCGCAAGCTCGATCAGAAGAGGTCGTCACCCTGCCTGACCGTTGGAGGGGCCGAAACCTGCCGGCTGCAGGTCAGGCGCTGTACACCACCCATTTCACGCTCGAATCGGCGTCGGCCCTGGAACCCGATGAGCCCTGGGCACTGGTGATCGAACACGTGTGCGGCGAACACCGCATACGCCTCAATGACGACTTGCTCGTGACCACCAACCCCGAGCGACACGCCCGCGGCAAGATGGTGCCGGTGATGATCAACATCCCCACCCACATGCTGCATGCGGGGGACAACACCGTCTCGGTGGAGGCCTCTTGCGCGATCCAGGGCGGCATGTCCTCGCTGGCCCTGGCGCCGCAAAGCAGCTTGCGCGAAGGCTTTGACAACCGCCTGGGCTTGACCACCATGCTTCCCTTGGCGATGAACATCGCCGGCTTGGCTTTCGGCTTGTTCCTGATGATGCTGTGGTGGCTGCGAAGTGACACCGGGCTCATTGGCCTCATGGGTGTGGTCACCATCGTGGCGAGCGTGCGCAACTGCACCTACTACCTCCAGATGGATCCGCCGTTTTCATCGACGGTGGTGTCCTGGCTGCACTTTTCTGCGCACACCATCATCACCACGGTGTTCGGCCTGGCGGCCTACCACCTCAACAACTCCACGTGGAAGGCCTACCGCAGCTTGCTGATCGTGGTGCTGATCGGCTTCCCCTTGATCGGGCTGGTGGCCCTGCCCTTTGACCCTGAACTGGTGATGGTTCGGGGCAAGCTGCAAGGCCTGCTCGTGCTGATCTCATTCCCCAGCCTTTGGATGCTGTTCAAGGCCAGCCATGACCAGAGGATGCTCTCTTTGCTGGCCTACGCGTTGGGCGCACTGGCCACCACCCTGGCCGGGCTGAAGGATTACGTGAGCATCCGCGTGATGGGCGACCCGATGGCCATGTACCTGGCATCGGTGACCTTTCCCTTGTCACTGCCTGGGCTTTACCTGGTCATTGCCGAGCGATACACCAAGGCGCTGGAAGACGTCGAGCGCGCCAACCAGACGCTGGAGCAACGCGTGCGAGAGCGCACCGCTGACCTCGAATCAGCCAACGCAGCCAAGGGCCATTTCCTGGCCGCGGCCAGCCATGACCTGCGCCAACCCATGGTGGCCATTGGCCTGATCACCGGCCTGCTGCGCGACCGCATCAGAGAGCCAGAACTGCACTCGCTCACAAGCCGACTTTGCGAAGCCGTTGAATCCATGGAGGGCCTGCTCAGCCGCCTGCTCGACCTCTCCAGGCTGGAGGCGGGCGCCGTGGACCTCAAACCCCAACGCGTGGCCCTGCAACCCCTGTTCGACGCCATCGTGGCCCATGAGAGCGAGACGGCCAAGGCCAAAGGCCTGTCGATCTCCATGCACGCACCGCACGCAGCCGTCTGGTGCGACCCCATGCTGCTGGAGCAGGTGCTGCGCAACTTGGTGGGCAACGCGGTGCGTTACACCGAGCAGGGGCGCGTTCTGGTGGGCGCCAGGCGTCGAGGACGCAGCTGGCTCATCCAGGTCTGGGACACCGGCGTGGGCATTGCGGCGCAAGACCAGCGCCGCATCTTTGAAGACTTCGTGCAGCTTGACAACCCCGGGCGCAACGTCAACGGTGGCCTGGGGCTGGGCCTGGCACTGGTGCAACGCGCGGCCAACCTGATGAACACCCAGGTCAAGGTGCGATCGCGCCCAGGTCACGGCTCGTGCTTCAGCATCATGCTGCCCGTGGCGGGCCAGCCCCGCCCCACGCCCATGCCAGAGCCCTTGCCGCGGCTGGACGATGGCGGCACCCCATTGCTCGACCAACACATCTTGCTTCTGGAGGACGACCGGGCCGTTCGCTTGGCCCTGGAGCGCCGCCTGCAGGCCTGGGGCGCGCATGTCATTAGCACCGCCTCCTTGGCCGAATTGCGCACGGTGCTGGCCGATGCGAGCCAGGCCAAGCCTCCGCATGTGCTGCTCACCGACCTCAGCCTGGGCGATGGCGATGGCCTGCAAGCACGAGACGAAGCACGCCAGCGCTGGCCCGATTTGCCGGTCGTCATCGTCACGGGCGACACGGCACCGGCCCGCCTGCAGACCTTGGCCGACAGCGCCACACCCGTGCTGCACAAACCCTTCAAACTCGAAGAGTTGCTGCGAACCCTGATGAACACGCGCTGACTCTCACGCGGAAATGGGCGCCAGCCGCGGGAAAGCACCCACCCCCGATGGAGGGGGCTCATGATCCACGGGCCAAAGGGCATGGGCACAATCCTTCTCATTGAACAGGGGCCCGTCATGCGGCGCACATGATGAACAACATCAACAGGGACAGGTGGTGGTCCAACCGCTGGCGGCTCGGCATCTGGGCGCTGATGCTGGCCTTTGCCGCCTGGATGTTGTCGGCCATGCACCAGCCCACGGACTCTCACCCAGCGGTGCGCTTTGTGGACATGCAGTTCCAGCCGCTTGACGCCCATCTGCAGCCTGTCCACGGGCTGAGCAGCCTGACAGCCGTCACGCTACCCGACAACTGGCGCGCACGCGGCCTGCCCTCGCCCGGCGCTGGGCGCTACCTGATCCGCTTCAACATGGGTGCGACGGCCTCCCTGCGCGACAGCATCCCCTGGGCCGTGCGCATCGACCACCTGTGCGGCGAGCACCGCATCAAGCTCAACGGCCGCTTGCTCACCACCACCTTGCCTGAGCAGCACCGCGCTGGCCGCATGACGCCAGAGATGATCGACATGCCGCCCGACCTGCTGCGCGACATCGACAACGAGCTTCAAGTCGATGTCTCCTGCCTTCAGCAAGGTGGCCTGTCGCCGCTGGTGATCGCGCCCAAGCCTTCGCTTCGCTCCGATTACCTGCGGGCTCGCTTCTTCCTGATCTCGCTGCCCTTGGCCATGAACATCGCGGGCCTGGCGTTTTCCTTCTTTTTGCTGATGCTGTGGTGGCTGCGCGGCGAGGAAGCCAGCATCGGCCTGCTGGGCCTGATGACCCTCATTGTCAGCATGAGCAATGCGGCCTATTACGTGGGCCAGCACATGCCCGTCTCGCCCCAGGCATTGCAGTGGATGCACTACATGGCATACACCACCACCAACACGCTGTCGGGCCTGTTCGTGCTGGCGTTCACGCGCAAGCGCATGCCCATCTTCAAGCGTGTGTTGTGGACGGCGCTGGCGGCCTTCACCCTGCTGGGTCTGGCCGCCATTCACATGGGTTGGCCGGTTGAGAATGTGCGCGCCCGGACAGACTTGGTCATGCTCATGCTGGGCCTGCCTTCCACCTGCCTGCTGCTCCAGGCCATGCGCAAGGAAGGCTGGCGCACCATATTTACCTTTGCCAGCATTTGCCTGCCATTGAGCGTCACAGGCTTTCACGACTACATCTACGTTCGCCTGCTGGGTGACCCGATGGCCCCCTTCTGGGCCCCCATGGGCCTGCCCTTTGCCATCCCTGGCATCTACCTCATCATCGCGGAACGAGCAGCCCACGTGATCCGCCAACTCGAATCCAGCAACCAGACGCTGGAAGCTCGCGTGGCCGAGCGCACATCAGCCCTGGTGGCCGCCAACTCGGCCAAGGGCGATTTCCTGGCCGCGGCCAGCCATGACCTGCGCCAACCCATGGTGGCCATTGGCCTGATTGTGGGCATGCTCAAAGACCGCATCCAAGGCGACGAATTGCGCGCCATGACAGGGCGGCTGTCTGAGGCGGTCGAGTCGATGGACAACCTGCTCAACCGCCTGCTGGACTTGTCCCGCTTGGAAGCTGGCGCTTTCGAAGTGAGCCCGCAGCGCGTTGCCTTGCAACCCCTGTTCGACGCCATCGTGGCCCACGAATCGGTGGCGGCACGGGCCAAAGGCTTGCGCATCCAGATGCGCCCTACCCATGCCTGCGTCTGGAGCGACCCGGTCCTGCTGGAGCAGGTTCTTCGCAACTTGATTTCCAACGCGCTTCGGTACACCGACACGGGCGGCGTGCTGGTGGCCGCGCGCCGGCGTGGCAGCCAGTGGCTGATCCAGGTCTGGGACACCGGCATCGGCATTGCCCCTGAACATCAAAGCCGAATCTTTGATGACTTTGTCCAGCTCAGCAACCCGGGGCGAAATGCACAAGCAGGCCTGGGGCTGGGCTTGGCCCTGGTCAAACGGGCCGCAGGCTTGCTGGGCGCCGATGTGTCGGTGCGATCCCAGCTCGGTCGGGGCTCCTGTTTCGAGCTCCTCCTGCCCATGGCGGCCAGCACCACGATGCGCGCGCCGGCCGAGGAAGCCCCACCGGCCAAGGCCCCAAGCGAACGCACCCGACCCACACCCACAGGCCGCACCCTGGCGCTCGCCCCCGACGCGCCCTTGCCCCTGCAAGACGCCTGCATCCTGGTGCTGGAAGACGACCCCACGGTGCGCATGGCCCTGGACAAGCGCCTGTGCGCCTGGGGGGCCTCGGTGGTGGCGGTGGGCAGCCTGCATGAGCTTCGCGCCTGGCTGCCCGGCACCAGCCGCCCCCATGTGCTGCTGACCGACCAAAGGCTGGGCGACGGCACCGGCCTGCAGGCCATGGCACTGGTGCGCGAGCGCTGGCCGGGCCTGGCCGCTGTCGTGGTCACGGGCGACACCGCCCCCGCGCAACTGCAATGCCTGTACGGTTGCGGCGCGCCCGTGCTGCACAAACCGTTTCGGGTGGCTGAACTGCTGCAGACCCTGCAACAGGCGGTGGCGGGGGCAGACACACAAGGGGCCCCGCCTCTACAATCGAACGGCTGAACTGCCTTGATGACGGGGCGCAAAAAAACACGAGGACCCCATGGCCGCCCACCCCGCTCCCGAAGCCCCCCTCCTTCCTGTGATTCGCCAGCAGCCCCCGTCCAAGCTCAGCGCGCAGCAAAGCAGGGTGCTCTCCTTGCTGGGCTGGTTGATGGCAGCGACGGTGTTGAGCTTGGTCCTCTGGTCGGTGTCCCCGTGGTTGGTTCCCAGCGAATCGAACCCGGCCATCAGCATCGTCAGCCAGAAATTCCGCCTGGTGGAAGACAGCAGCCATGCCGATGCAGGCACCAAAAGCGGCAGCCCCGATTGGGCCAATGTGCAATTGCCTGACACCTGGGCTGCACGCGGGCTCAAAGGCCATGGCGTGGGCCGCTACGACATCGGCTTTGTGCTTGCGCAGCCCCCCCAAAGCTTGGGCTCGGGCACCTGGGCCGTGCGCATCGACCGCTTGAGTTTTCAACACCGCCTCTGGCTCAATGGTTACGAGATCCACGCCGAGGTGGATGAAGCGGGCAACTTGGGCCGCCCCTTGGCTTACCTTGTTCAGATCCCGCCTCAGCTGCTCAAAGAGGGCATGAACCGCCTGGAGATCGAGGTGCGCTACGGCAGCATGGGCGGGCTGTCCACGCCCATCATTGGGCGGGTGTCTGACGTGACGCCCGGCTACCAGGCGCAATACGTGCTCACCGAGCGCTTGCCCCTGGCGATGAACATCATCTCTGGCGCGATTGCTGTCTTCCTCTTCTCGATCTGGCGCCGCCGCCCGGGCGAGGTGGCCATGGGCCTGTTGGGCATGCTGGGCATGGTGCTGGCCGTGCGCAACAGCGCCTATTACCTGCCCCATGGCCCCGGCATGCCGCCCAATGTGAGCGGTTGGCTCTACATCGCCGCGCAGA